>JAACVA010000315.1 GCA_009992615.1 Rhodobacterales bacterium | reverse complement strand
GGCGCGGTTCAGCCCGTTTCGTGACGTGATCTGCCCCGATCTGGCGGGGTTCGGCGACAGCGCAGCCTTGACCGCACCCGCTGGTATCGAAGCCCATGCGCAAGATGTGCTGGCGCTTTTGGACGGCCTCGAAGTGGAAAAATTTGATCTTCTGCGTCATTCGATGGGCGGCATGATCGTGCCAGAGATGGTCCGGCTGGCACCAGATCGTGTCGGCAAGCTGGTGCTTTACGGCACCGGCCCCCAAGGCGTGCTGCCGGACCGCTTTGAAACCATTGCGCAATCCCGCGCCCGATTGCTGCAGGACGGCGTTGCCGCAACAGCCAGGCGGATTGCCGCGACGTGGTTCCGGCATGGCGGGCAGGCGGGGCCTTTGCGCTGTGCCATGCACTTGGCCAGCGGGTCAGCCTTCAGGCAGCGCGTGCAAGCCTGCAAGCGTGGGAGGGTTGGGATGGCCGCGCCAACCTGGAAGCCATTGAAAGTCCTGCGCTCGTGATATGGGGCAGCCATGAACGGTCCGACGGCTGGTCACAGCCCGAAGCGCTGTGGCGCGGGATACCAGGGGCCGATCTCGCGGTGGTTCCGAATACTGCCCACAAGGTTCACCTGGAAAATCCGCAGATCTTTGATGCGCTGCTGGCAGATTTTTTCGGCATGGATCCTTCCATGCTGAAGGGCAGGAATCGAGACTGCTGACTCAAGAACATGACGGAAGAAATTGGAAAACCATGGTTTTGAAGGTTGGCGGCGAGATTGCCGGGGCTTCCACCAAGGGACCCTCCGACAGTCATAAGACAAGTGCGACCGAGCTTCACGACGCTACAAGGTGCCCGCCGCCGATATCGTTCAGCTTAAGGCGCCGGGGCGGGTCGCCCACGGCGCGCTCGGCAACTGGGTCGGCAGCGCGTTGAGCAAACCAGATCGACCATGCCGGCCACCGCATCGCGCGCCGCGCTCATCAGGTCGGGTGCGATGCCGGTTGTCACCTCGTAGCCCTTGGCGTCGAGGTGACGCGTCACCGGACCCGGCGTGGTGAAGCGCGGGGTTTTCAGGTTCGCGCCTTTCACCAGATCGAGTGTCAGCACCACGTCCATCGGCGACTTGATCGCGGTCCCGCAGACTTCGCCGTCGCCCTGCGCCGCATGGGTATTGCCCACACTGAACAGCGCCCCCGCCACCTCGACCGGCAAGTATAGCGTGGTGCCTGCCGCCAGATCGCGGATGTCGAGGTTGCCATCAACCCGCCGGGGCGGAACGATGGAATGCAGTTCCGGTTCGGCCAGGGCGTTGCCGATCGTGCCCGCAAAGGGTTTGAGCGGCACCCGGCCCGCGCAGCCGGGCATGTTCGCCGGTCAGCGCCAGGTTGATCGCCACCCGCCGGATCGAGCGCCGCGGTGAACTGGTCGGCCAGCACCCCGAAACCGGGGATGTTCGCCGTCCAGCCGAAACCCGAAGGGGCAAAGCTGTCGCTGGTTACCTTCAAGGCGTCGCCAGGCACCGCACCACCGTGGTCGAAATGCCAAGTGTGCCCCAGACAATGATCTTGGGCACAGTGCGCGCGCCATAAAGGATCCGGGTCAACAGATCGCGCCCGAGCAGATCCGTGCCCAGCGCAAATGCACCGCCCGGCGGCAGCGGCGCGCCTTCGATGGTCAGGCCATCAAACATCTGCACGTTCGGCTCATACGCGGTCAGCCACGGCGCAAGGATCGCTCCGGCAACGGTCAGCACGATCAGCGCCATTCCCAACAGCGC
>JAACVA010000314.1:260-1675 GCA_009992615.1 Rhodobacterales bacterium | reverse complement strand
TCACCCGATTTGTGCAACAGAGCCCCAGGTCAGGGCAATTTTTCGATCTGTCCTTCATACTCTCTCCAGCAATTCGAAATATGCTCGCCCGACTTGTTCCCATGTGTAGCGGCGCTGCGCGATCTCACGCATCGCGCTGCCAATCTCCTGCGCCGCGGCATCATCAAGCCCCGTCACAGATGCGACCAATTCCGCTGGATTTTCGAAATAAACGGCGCACCCTTCAGTGCTAAAGCGATTGAAATTACAGCCATGGGCGAAGACCGGGATGCCGAAATGCATCATCTCGACAAGCGACGGATTGGTGCCGCCTGCCGAGTGGCCGTGGACATAGGCGCTCGCGCCATCGCGAATCCAACGCAGCTTGCCCGGATCGTACACAGGGTCGAGCATCTTTATGTTTGCAAAGCGCTGGAAGCGCCGCCTGAGGTTGCGACCATAGTCACTCTTTTTCCAATTCCCGACAACGACAAGATTGCGTTCGGGCATCAGCGAGAAGGCGTCAAGAATCGTTCCGACATTGTTTTCAGGTTCAATCCGGCACAGAGTGAGCGCATAACTATCAGGCAGGTCGAGAGACGGATCCGCAACCGATTCGGCCTGTAATGCGTGGTCACCACCATATGCAACCACTTTGCAATCAACGCCATAGCTATCATGCACATACTTGGCGATAGCTGCATTGTCAGCAATAACCACATGGGACCATTTTACCGCCGCGCGCTCAGACCATTTTAGAATGAGACGTGCGAGGCCACGCCATTTTTCTCGCCGCCATTCAATTCCATCAATATTGGTCAGAATCCGCGCGCGCGAGATCATACGTATGAAAGGCAAAGCCAATGCGCCAGAGACACCCAACAAGACGATCACATCAGTCTGGTGACGCACGGCACCCAATAGTGAGAAAAAGTCGTATGGAATCGATTGCGGGCCATTGGCATTCAGATTGATATAACGCAACTCTGCAGACAAGTATCGAGGCGGGTGTTCTGGATATGAACCCTTCGAGCAGTAGACACTCAGTTGCCCAGCAATCTTATGTTTGGAATGAAACCGCACCAGGTTTTCGGCCAGCGTCTCGAAGCCACCGTAATTTCCAGGGACACCAACAGTTCCAAGAATTGCCCATCTAGCTTGCGCCATCAATATACCTCCTGGGAACAAAGCGCTGCGCAGGTTGCACGAAACGGCGCGTCAAGCAAATCGGGTAACACAAACTCGTCTTTGGGTTTGGGCGGGGTGAGCGTGGCCCTGGCGTAGTTGTCACATCCCGCAAGCCGGTATGGCCGCCTATTGAACAGCTCAGGCTTCAGTTTGTGCCAGTCCTTCATCGCTTGCAAGGGTGATCTGGCGTGGAGCGCGGCCTGCGGCAGCTGGGTGTTGTAAAGATGATCCCGCCTTATTCACCGAAC
>JAACVA010000314.1:0-250 GCA_009992615.1 Rhodobacterales bacterium | reverse complement strand
TGGTTGCGTGCGCCTGAAAGTGTTTTAGATTCAAGCTGCTACACATAGACCTTCCAGCAGCATCGGACGCACGCATGGGTGAAACGCTACAGCCTGTCACTGCCGGTTTCAACCGGTCGCTTAGGATCGAGTGCCGCGCCGACCGCCTCACCGGCGATCCTGGTGCCGTGCTCTTGCGCGAGGTGCTAGAGCGCAGCGGGATTGTGGCGTGGATGGTTGCGCGGTTGAAGGACCCGCGCCGCGAGGAGGA
>JAACVA010000313.1 GCA_009992615.1 Rhodobacterales bacterium | reverse complement strand
GCAGAGGGTGGTCTGTGGTGTGCCGGTGACAGCAGAAGATATCATGGCCATGGGAGTGGGGGGATTGCTCAAGGAAATCCCGACACGCCCCCGCCCCCGCGAGGCGGACGAACACGGCTGAGCGCAGCGCCTCTGGCCAGCCGCGGATGCCTCCGGCGGAGGTATTTCGGGCAAGAAAGAGACCGGGGTTGTCGCATCATGGCGCGCCGGGTTGTCAAGTAAAAAGAGTGGTTCTCAAACGCTGTGGCGCGTGCTTAACTCACCACAAAATCGAATGGGGAGGACTTTGATGTCAAAGGTTTCGATGCGGGTAAACGGTCGCGCGGTAAGTGGCGAGGCCGAGGGGCGCACGCTGTTGGTTGACTTCCTGCGTGGCACGCTGGGCCTGACCGGCACCCATGTGGGCTGTGATACCAGCCAATGTGGCGCCTGCGTGGTCCATGTGGACGGCAAGGCGGTGAAATCCTGTGCCATGTTCGCCGCCGAAGCCGAAGGCGCCGAGGTGACGACGATCGAAGGCATGGCCAATGCCGATGGGTCGCTGTCGACGATCCAGGCCGCGTTCCGCGAACACCACGGGTTGCAGTGCGGTTTCTGCACCCCGGGCATGGTGATGAGCGCGGCAGCCCTGCTTAAGGACAACCCCAAGCCGAGCGAGCACGAGATCCGCGTGTATCTTGAGGGCAACATTTGCCGGTGCACCGGCTATCACAACATCGTCAAGGCAATCCTTGCTGCCAGTGGGCAAGATGTGGGTGCGATTGCCGCCGAATAGGGCGGGTGATGGTTTTTCAATACGTTCATCTGTAAAAAGTGAGGGCCGTATGGTCGGCCCTTTCGGTCTTGAAGGGGGAAAACCCCCTCGATCTGGGAGGAGAATACAATGCCGAAGGATACAGGCATCGGGGCCAGCCCGAAGCGGCGCGAGGACATTCGGTTTCTGACCGGCGACGGGCGCTATACCGATGACATCAATCTTGCCGGGCAGGCCTATGTGCATTTTCTGCGCTCGGATGTGGCCCATGCGCGGATCAGGGGAATCGAAACTGCCGCCGCCGAGGCGATGCCGGGCGTTGTGCGGATATTTACCGGTGCCGATTTCGCGGCGATCGGCGGTTTGCCCTGTGGGTGGTGCGTGACCGACCGCCACGGCAACCCGATGCAGGAACCCAAACACCCCGTTCTGGCACATGGCAAGGTGCGCCATGTCGGCGATCCGATCTGTGCTGTGGTGGCCGAAACCTTGGCCGAGGCCCGCGATGCCGCCGAGGCGATCCTGCTGGATCTGGAAGACCTGCCTGCCGTGATCGACATGAAGGCGGCGGTGCAGGACGGGGCGCCCAAGGTGCACGACGATCTGACATCGAACCTGTGCTATGACTGGGGCTTTGTCGAGGACAACAAGGCGGCGGTGGATGAGGCGATCAGGAACGCCGCACATGTGACAACGCTGGAATTGAAGAACAATCGCCTGGTCGCCAATCCGATGGAACCGCGCGTCGCGGTGGGCCAGTGGGAAAAGGGCACCAATGACTATACCCTGTACACCACGTCGCAGAACCCGCATGTGATCCGCCTGTTGATGGGGGCCTTTGTTCTGGGCATTCCGGAACACAAATTGCGCGTGGTGGCGCCGGATGTGGGCGGCGGATTTGGCACCAAGATTTTCCATTATGCCGAAGAAGCGTTTTGCACCTGGGCCGCAAAGGAATGTCGCCGACCGGTCAAGTGGACCGCGACGCGCAGCGAGGCGTTCATGTCCGATGCCCATGGCCGAGACCATGTGACAAAGATTGAACTGGCGTTGG
>JAACVA010000099.1 GCA_009992615.1 Rhodobacterales bacterium | reverse complement strand
GACATGACCGAACCGATGCTGATCGAAGGCCGCAAGCGCGCCGAGGCCGAGGCCCTGGCCGGATCGCTGGAGTGGGTCGTGGGCGATGCCATGGCCCTGCCTTTCGACGATGCCAGCTTTGACCGCTATACGATCAGCTTCGGCATTCGCAACGTCACCCGCATCGACGAGGCGCTGCGCGAGGCCTATCGCGTCCTGAAACCCGGCGGGCGGATGATGGTGCTGGAATTCTCGCAACTGCCCAACCCGATGATGCAAAGGGCCTATGATCTGTATTCCTTCAACGTAATCCCGCGCATGGGTCAGGTGATCGCCGGAGACCGCGACAGTTATCAATATCTTGTCGAATCGATCCGCAAGTTTCCCGATCAGGAAACCTTCGCCGCAATGATCCGCGATGCGGGTTTCGAACAGGTAAAATACCGCAACCTGACGATGGGCGTCGCCGCCCTGCATTCCGGCTGGAAGATCTAGAATGCGGGGCCCCCACAACATCTGGCGGCTGATCCGCACCGGCGCCACGCTGGAACGCACCGGCGCGATGAACGTCGTACTGGATGCCTTCAAGGCGCCGCCATCTTTGCGCATCGCGGCCAAGGTGCTGGGCGTGCCGTTCATGTGGCTGGGCTACAAGGGCGACCCATCGCAGCCCCCCGCCACCCGGGCGCTGACCGCGCTGGGCCCGGCTTACATCAAATTCGGTCAGGTGCTGTCCACCCGCCCGGATGTCGTGGGGGATGAACTGGCCCAACAGTTGCGCGTGTTGCAGGACAAATTGCCCCCCTTTCCCGTCGCCGAGGCGCGCGCGATGGTGGAACAAGAGCTTGAGATCGAGGTTGACACCCTTTTCTCACACTTTTCCGAACCCGTCGCCGCCGCCTCGATCGCCCAGGTGCACAAGGCGCGGCTGCGCGACACCGGCCGCGACGTGGCCGTGAAGGTGCTGCGCCCGGGCATTGAAAAGGCGTTCAAGAAGGATGTCGATGCCTTTTACCTCGCTGCCTCGATGATCGAACTTCTGGCGCCTTCGGCCCGGCGGTTGCGTCCCATGGACGTAATCACGCACTTTGAAGGTGTCGTGCTGGGAGAGCTTGATTTGCGGATGGAAACCTCGTCCGCTGCCGAATTCGCCGCCAATACCGCCAATGACGAAGGCTTTCGCGTGCCCAAGGTGGAATGGTTCCTGTCGGCCAAACGGGTGATGACCCTGGACTGGGCCGAGGGCATCGCGGCCAACGACATTCCGGCCATCATCGCCGCCGGGCACGACCGCAAGGTGCTGGGCGAACGGGTGCTGCGGCTGTTCCTGAACCACGCCTTGCGTGACGGATTCTTCCACGCCGACATGCACCAAGGCAACCTGAAGATCGCGGCAAACGGCGACATCATCGCGCTGGATTTCGGGATCATGGGGCGGATCGACGAATACACCCGCCGCGCCTATGCCGAAATCCTGTTCGGCTTCATCCGCAAGGATTATCGCCGGGTGGCCGAGGTGCATTTCGAGGCCGGATATGTGCCAGCCGACCGCGACATCGACGAATTTGCCCGCGCCCTGCGGTCTGTGGGCGAACCGATCTTCGGCATGGATGCCACGCACATTTCCATGGCGCGACTTCTGACCTATCTGTTCGAGGTGACCGAACGCTTTGGCATGGAAACCCGGACCGAGCTGATACTGCTGCAACGTACCATGGTGGTTGTCGAAGGAGTGTCGCGATCCCTATACCCGCAGATCAACATCTGGGATGTCGCCCAGCCTATCGTCGAGGCTTATATCAAGGAAAACATCGGCCCCAAGGCCCTTTTGCGCGATCTGACCCGAACCGTGCGGGTGCTGGGCCGCTTTGGCCCGAAACTGCCGCAAATCGCCGAGGCCGCGTTGCTGCGCCAGAGCCAGCCCCCCGCGCCCCCGCCACCGCGCAGCCGGGTTGAGACGGCGGGCCTGATCGCCTTGGGCGCGGGGGCCGCGACTGTAGGCTATTGGCTAGTGCAACTGATGCAGGTGATCTAACTCCGCCTGCAACGCGGTGGCATAATCATGCTGCCCCCGCGCGATCCGCCAGGCACAATAAACCGCCATACGCCAGGTCAGTGCAGGTTCGGCATTGGCCAGGCGGCGGGTCGCCCGGTCATCATCATACGCCGTCAGAAACGCATCCCGTTCAGCGGATGACAGCGGCCTGCCCCGGCCCAAGATCTGCATTGCGGGTGACAGGAACAGCGCCAGATCGTGGATCGGATCGCCCAGCGCCGGGCATTGCCAGTCGATCAAAACGGCACGGCCCCGCGCCACGACGATGTTTCCCGGAACCGGATCGCCATGCAGAAACCGCAGCGGCCCCTCCTGTTCACACTCTGCCACGCTGTCAGTGGACGGGCGAACAGCGATAAGCGGGCCGGGCACGGTCACCTCGGCCAGCATCCCGTCACCCTGCTCCATCACATCGGCGGCCCGGCTCGACACCCGGCGCAAACCCTTTGGCGGTGCCACGACGTGCAGCCGCGCCAGAACCGCCCCGGCCAACGCCGGATCGCAGGCGCAAGTTCTGCCCGGGCAGGCCCGATAGATCACACAGGGCCCGTGGGGTGTGTCCAGTGATGCCACAAGGACGGGGGCAAGGCCACTGTCGTGCAGGGTTTTCAACGCTTTGCGTTCGGACTCGGGCAGATTCGGAAACAATGGCGTATCGCGCCCCGACGGCGAAACTTTACAGATCAGAGGGCCCTGCGTCCCTGCGACTCGCCAGACGAAATTGGTGCGCCCCCCGACAAGGCGCCGCAATTGCGCCGCCGGCGCGATCAGACCCAGGGCAGAAAGACGGCCCTGCAACATTCGGCCAATCTGCGCTGCGGTGACGTCCGGCGCGTCCATCGGGAAACCTTCGGGCAAAATGACAGCATCGGAATGGGCCAATCCTGCCCGCAGATCAAGTCGCCCGTTCATATGGACGTCAGCGGCATATCCCATTTTTCAGGACACCGCGCCGCGCCGCAAGGCTGATACCTCATCGACAAAGCGTTCGACCCCACCTTCAAAAACAAGCACGGGCCCCCCCTGCTCCATCCGCACCTCTTGTACCGCACCATAGGTCATGACCGGTGCAGTCGCAACCAACTGATCGCCATCGAAACTCTCGATCCTGAAGCCATAAAGACCATTTGGCGCGGCCACGCCATCGGCACGAACCCCGTCCCAGACCACACTGCCGGAGCCTGAAAAATAGCGCCCACGCCAAATCTCTTCGCCCACCTCGTTCAACGCAACCAGATCATGACGGCTGCCCGCGACGGGGGGCGTCGGCGTCACTGTGAGTGGCTGTCCTTCATACAGGGTTGGCATGGCTGCCCGCGCCTGCATTCCCACCCACGACGCCATCTGGCCAAAATCGCTCCGACCCTGAAGCGACATCAGCGATTCAAGCAGTTGGTTGGTGCGCACCTGCTGTTCGACGCCGGAAAAGGTGGCAAGCTGCACCGCGAACTGTTCCGAATTGATCGGATTCAGTGGATCCTGGTTTGAAATCTGCGCCGTCAACATGCGCAGAAAGGTATCAAAGTCAGACGTGATGGCAGCAGGTTCTTGAGGCGCAGCGGCGCCGGAACGATTTGCGCTTGGGCTCAGGCTTGTGGTATTGGGCGCGATTTCCATTGATAAACTCCTAATGATAAACTCCTAAAGGCGCAGATCCAATCTGTCGGATGACAGGGCGGGGGAGGAAGCCACCGGGGCCGTGCCGGTGGGTTCAACCGCTTCTTCGGCAAAACCGTATCGTGGCACGGCGTTGCCACGGTCATGCCTGCCGCCGTCCGACTGATTCGATCCGAACTGGAACGACAGGTTTGCATAACCAAGGTCGCGCAAATCACTTGCCAACTGATCAATGTTGCGGCGCAAAAGTGCCAGCGTGTCGGTTCGATCAGCTTGGATGGACAAAAGCATACTATTCTCGCCGGGGATCATCGTCAGGCGAACACGACCCAGTTCTTCGGGTGACAACGACACCTCAATCTGACCATGGGCCAGATGCCCGATCGCATGAACCAGCTGCTGCACCACCGCGGCCGCCGGGTGCGCCACTGCGCCAGGGCCAGCTGGCGCCGCGTGTGAAACCTGAGGCGAAACGGGTGCCCCGCCCTCGGTTCCAGCGAGCAAAGACAGCGTTGTGTCCTGCGGCTGTACTTCAGGACGCCCCGGTTGCAGCCGCACCGCAAACGGTGCCGGACTTTGCAGCGGGGCCGCGGCAGCAACCACCGATGTCGGTGGCGCGCCGGGCGCAATTGCCACGCGTGCCGAGACTTCAGGTTCGGCATCAAGCGGCGCTGCGGGCGTTGCAACTGCGGATGGAACAGGGCCGGACACGAAAGCAGAACCCGCCGTTGCCACCAGAGGTGATGCCGCCGATGTCGACAGCGGCTGTGCCCCGCCAATGGGCGTTTGATCTGATCGTGCCACAGCCCCTTTGACCTGCGGGCGTGGCGTATCCAACCGGTCAACCGGGGCAACGATGCGTGGTTCGGCGACTGTCGCACCACCATCGGACAATGGTTGCGTCGCTTCGACCAGGATACGTTCGATCAGGCCATCACGGACGGGTACAGCTTCCCTGACATTCAACGTCTGCGCCACGGTTACACCGTCAGCGGGCCAAGCCTGGAATGAATTTCTGGTTCGCGACACATCATCAACAGGCGATGCGCCGGGCAATGCTCTGGGCCTGTCTTCTGCGACGGGACTCATTGACGCGTCTGGCGCGCTCCTCCGTTTCATGGACGCGGCAAACCCTGTATCTTGCGCGACAAGCGATATATCCGCGACTCCTCGATCACCCTCGTCGGGCGCGATCCAGCTGATCGGAAACCGTTGCGCAGGGCCGAACGCGGTGTGAATTGCGGCAGGAACCTCGGCTGACGCGCCGTCGGAGATCGAATACTGTCGTGGCACTGTCATACCATCTGGCAGGTCGCGCGAAGCAGTTTCGGTCACCGTCAGGCGTTCACTGTTCTCAGCCCGGACAACGACAGCCCCATGCGTAAATCGGCGATCAGGCGACACGCCATCCAAGCGCACCCCCTGTTCGATGGTGGTGTCCAACACCACTGTCGGGGCAGCCGTTGGGGCGGGAAAATCGCGTGCAACCGCCTGCTTGGGTGGCACGGTTGCCACAGTACGCCTTTCGGCAGGTGCAAGCTGTTCTGCGTTTTGGGGCATCACTTCGGCATCCGAAACCCTGAGCCGCTGCGCAGCTGACACCGTGGGCCATGGCGCCTCGAACGAATCAACAACTGGTGCCACAACAGGCATTGCCATTTTGGCCAAACCAAATTGCATTGATGAAACCGGCAAGGAATTACCGGTATCGACCACCGCCACAGTTGTAGAGTGCGGATCTCGGGGTGTCAGGCCCGCAGATGGTGCAGCATCCCCCCCAACCGCACCGCCCCCCGTTTCAGGATCCGGCCCGCCGTGCATCGGTGTGGGCGCCAAGACATTGTCAGACACTGCGACGTGCGCAGGCACTGACACCACACGGTCAAACGGCCCATCTCCGTTGACAATATCCACGGGTGCTTCGATGGGCACACCCGCGCCGCCCTCTGTTTCAGGACCTTGCCCAACTGGTGCCGGTGTGGGTATCGCAACGTCGCTGGACAAAGCGGCGCGCACAGGCACCGACGGCAAAGAGCCCAACAGCCAATTTTCGGGGACAAGATTCCCGGGCGATACAGCCGAAACACCCGCGCCACCCTCTGTTTCAGAATCCCGACAGCCGGGTGTCAGCATGGGCGCCGGGCTATTGCCAGACCCAGCGACCTGCACTGTCGGTGGCGCCAAAGTGGGCTCGTTCAGGTCAGGCAGGGCACTCGCCATAGGTGTTGGCGACATTGGAAACGTGGCTGCGTCGGCATTGGCAGGCGGGTTGGTCAATGGATCCGAAAGCTCAACCGGGACATGTGAAACTGACTGACGTGGCACCATCATGGCCGATAAGGATATCGAACCTGACAGGGCACCCACCAAAAAAGTTTGTTCGAAACGTGGCGTCGGGACGTCTGGCAGCAGGTGTTTAAAATCTTTCGTCGCGGGGTTGCGCCTGAATTGCAGCGCGCCTTCGTCGCCGATCGCGGTTGGGACAGACAACGCCCGGGCCTCTGGTGATCCACGCCCAACGCTCGGCGTTGGCGGCGCTGGCATTGTTACGGTCTGCAGTTCGCCCAAAGCGGGCGCCTGCTGCCCTGTACCGCTGGACCACAGCACTGTTGCACCGTCGGCAACGCCAATCTCTAATTGCGTAAAAGAAGGATTGGATGCCTGCAGAACGTTTTCTGTGGGGCTGCGGTCAGGCAATATGTCTGGCCAGCTTTTTGTCGTAAAACGCTCGATAATGCGATGGGGATCGGCCCTCACGATCTCATCAGCGTCGCCTTGAGGCTCACGCGGCGTGTTTTCACCATCGAGAGGTGAGACCTGCTCGAATTTGCTGACCATCGGCGATGGCACGTCATGGACGCGAGTCATGATCCCGTTCCCTGATGCAGCCCTGTCAGAGGAGGCAGGCAGAATCGGCAGGAAAACTGCGGCGGAATACAGAGATTGGGCGCGGCGCCCGGAGAAAACCATTGGGTGTTGTATCGCGCCGGCACCGTCAATCGGGGACGAGTGCGGGCTTGACAATGGAAATACCGCCGAGGTTCGTTGCGGCACAGAATCATTCGGGAAACGACGGAATACAACCGACACGGCCTCTGCCGGAATTGTGGTGCCGAGAGGCGCAACAGTTCCGGTTTCGGGCGTCACCACTGAATCGTCGGCGACAGCAGGTATCGTTACTGGCGCGTCACGACTCGGTTCGTCTTTTCGTGCAATAAGGGCCGGCGCCGCGTCGGATTCAGCGGCAATTCCGGCGGAAACCGCTTTGGCCATACCTCTGAAAATCTTTGTGAAATCAACGCCACTGCCGCTGTTGGCATCCAGAAAAACCACGTCTGGTGCGTTGTTTTCCACCCTTGCCGGGACAAACAGCGCAATGCCTCTATTCTCCATTTTCAGCCCTTTCGAGACATCAGCGGTTATTCTTTTATCTACGCATTTGGTTACCGGATCTTTACTGCGTTCGGCTTTTGTGCAGCGACCCAACGAAAGGATGCCTTATGTCGTTTTCTGTCCCCCCAGCCACATCGCCCCACTCATCTCTCGCAGTTCCTGAACGTAACGCAGCACTCCACAAGGCCGCGCAGGCTCTTGAGGTTAACTTTCTGACCGAAATGCTGACCGCAGCTGGCCTGGGTGAAACCAACAGAACTTTCGGCGGTGGCGTCGGTGAGGATCAGTTTGCATCCTTCCTGCGCCGCGCCCAAGCCGAGAAAATGGTTACAGCCGGCGGAATTGGCCTGACTGAACATTTGTTCAATGCCCTGACCAAAGGCGCAAATTATGAAAAATGAACGCGTGATGCGTCAATTGGAAGATCTCTTGCACGAAGAGCGGCACAACTTGATCAGCGGCGACCTGGGCCGATTGGCCCCCCTTACCCGCCGCAAGGAAGCCATGTTGACTGCCCTTGATGCGCTTGAACTGCCGGCGGGGGCGTTGGCCCGTCTTGCCGCCTTATCAGCGCACAACCAATCCCTGTTGCTTGCCGCACAGAACGGATTGCAATCGGCGTTGGCACGTCTGGCGGATGTTCAACGCGGCGCCCCAGTGGGCACTTATTCGCGATCAGGCGAAAAATCTGAATACTCAAAACCGGTGCGCACGCTGCAACGGCGGGCGTGAGGATTTCCACTCAAATCCAACACAAATGACCATCGCCAGTTAGGAACTTGTTAGGCCGAATTGGCGATGGTCAAATCAGACACCAGAACGGTGGAAACGCGATCGGTCGAAAGACCCGCGGCACGTCAGAATGACGGTACACCCGCCACCCCATGATCGGGGTTGCACCCAACCCGGCTGCAAAAGCACCGTCAACTCAAGGAAAACACATGTCCAGCATTCTGACCAATACCGGCGCAATGGTCGCCCTACAAAGCCTCAAGTCCATCAACGCCGGTCTGCAAAAAACGCAGGATGAAATTTCAACCGGAAAATCAGTGTCTAACGCAAAAGACAATTCGGCAATCTGGGCCATTTCAAAGGTTATGGAATCCGATGTCCAAGGTTTCAAGGCCATCTCCAGCAGCCTTGCCTTGGGCGACTCAACCGTTTCCGTTGGTCGCCAAGCCGCCGAAGCTGTCACTGATTTGCTCACCAAGATGAAGGACAAGGTTGTCAACTCACAAGAGGCCAATGTTGACCGTGAAAAGATCCAGTCAGATAGATCGGCCCTGCGTGACCAGATCGGTGCGGTTGTGGCCGCGGCCCAGTTCAACGGTCTGAATCTGCTATCCAATGAAAAAACGACCGCCGCTTACACCGCCGCCGGCCGTGTCGACGGATCGGGAATTGTCAACATCCTGTCGTCGCTCGATCGCTCGGGCAGCAGCGTTACCGCAAGCGACATCGAGGTGACAAAGCAAGATTTGTCGACCCGCACCGGGACCAAAGGCTCTCTCGCTTTGGGGGCCACCGCCTTGACTGCGGCGGGTACGGCAACGGCCAACGGCGCGGCGGCGGCAACCTATACCATCAATGGTGAGGTTGCGACTGCCGGGCGGACCAAGACTGTCATGGCCGGCGATAGCTATTCCTTCCAGATGACTGTCTTCGACAGTGCGGCAAACGGTTCGCCCTTTACCGCTGCGGCAGCGGCCAAGCAGGAAGCAACATATGTCGCAAAGGATGGTGACACCACAGCAGATGTTGCCAAGGGTATGGCCGACATGATGAAATTCCGTCTGGCCGAGCAAGGCCTCGAAAAGGACTTTGATATTTCGGTTTCAAATAACGTCATCAGTGTGACCAACAACACGGCGACGGCCTTGGCGGCATCCGCCGCCGCCAACGTTGACTTGGACGCTGGTGGAACTACCAGTGGCGGCCTGCAAATGCTGAGCGAATTCAACGTCCTGACCGAAAAAGGTGCAAGCGCGGCCCTTGCCGGTATCGAATCGTTGATCCAGACATCGGTGAACTCGGCCTCTGCCTTCGGCTCGACTGCCGGGCGCATCGAAACTCAAGCCAAATTCGTATCGGGCCTGACCGACGCGCTGAAGGCCGGAATAGGTTCACTGGTCGATGCCAATATGGAGGAGGCCTCCGCCCGTCTCCAAGCGCTTCAGGTGCAACAGCAATTGGGCGTTCAGGCTTTGTCGATCGCAAACCAGGCGCCGCAATCCATCCTATCTTTGTTCCGTTAACACGGGCTGGCGGGGACACCATAACGGTGTTCCCGCTTCAACGCCGCGATCTCGCGGCCTGACCACGCACGTCTAAAAAGGGACAAGCCGTGAACGCTTTCCAACTTGCAAAATCCGCTTATTCGCCGATAGCAACTCCTTTGCGCAGCGCCCAAAGCAATGAATATGACGCCTTTACGATTGTCATTCGTAGGCTCAGCAATGCACGCACCGCAGTTGAAATCGCAAAGGCGATCTTCGACAACCGTTCACTCTGGACGTTGTTGGCCACGGATGTCATCGATTCTGGCAATCAGTTGCCACGGGCATTGCGCGCCCAGATATTTTATCTCTCTGAGTTTACAGAGTTCCACAGCCGAAAGGTGTTGGCTGGCACGGCAACAGTTGATGCTCTGATTGATATAAACAGCGCAATTATGGCTGGCTTGCGCCAGCAAAGTGAGGCGGAATGACGGGTCTCGTCCTCAAATTGGCACCAAATGAAAGAGTCCTCATAAATGGTGCCGTGATCGAAAACGGAAGCCGGCGCGGACGGCTCAATATCGTCACTCCTGGGGCCAACATTCTGCGATTGCGCGACGCGCTGCACCCGGATGAGGTGAACACCCCTGTACGACGTGTCTGCTACATCGCGCAGCTCATCTTGTGTGGTGAAGTCTCAGAGTCACAGGCCCGACCGCAACTGATCCGGGGCATCGCTCAGCTGGGGCAGGTGCTTTTGGATAATCAAAGTCAGTCAATTTTGGCGCTGGCAACTGCAGCAGTCGAGAGAGATCAACCATATTATGCGTTAAAATACTTACGTCAGCTGCTACCGCACGAGCAGAATTTATTCGCGATAAACAGATCATGACATTTCAACGACTCTGTTGCACAAATCAGCTGATGGCCGAGGTTCCCCTTTCCCCGGACAGAGTCATCCCACAGCTTCGGTGACGGGTATGCCGAGCGCTGTGAAGGCGTTCAGGATAGCGA
>JAACVA010000312.1:1602-1857 GCA_009992615.1 Rhodobacterales bacterium | reverse complement strand
CATTGTGTGCGACCTCGGCGCCGATCATCCTCGAACGCATGGAATTCCCCGAACCGGTCATCGAACTGTCGGTCGAACCCAAGACCAAGGCCGACCAGGAACGGATGGGCGTCGCGCTCAACCGCCTCGCCGCCGAGGATCCCTCGTTCCGCGTTTCGACCGATCACGAATCGGGCCAGACGATCATCAAGGGCATGGGCGAGCTTCACCTCGACATCCTCGTCGATCGCATGAAGCGCGAGTTCAAGGTCGAGG
>JAACVA010000312.1:1271-1416 GCA_009992615.1 Rhodobacterales bacterium | reverse complement strand
AGGAATACATCCCGGGCGTCCAGAAGGGCATCGACAGCGTGATGAATTCCGGTCCGCTTGCCGGCTTCCCGATGCTGGGTGTCAAGGCAACCCTGATCGATGGCGCTTACCACGATGTGGACTCGAGCGTCCTCGCCTTCGAAAT
>JAACVA010000312.1:0-1090 GCA_009992615.1 Rhodobacterales bacterium | reverse complement strand
GCGTTCGTGCCGCTGGTGAACATGTTCGGCTACGTGTCCGATCTTCGTGGCATGTCCCAGGGCCGCGCCCAGTTCACGATGATCTTCGATCACTATGACGAGGTTCCGCGTGCGGAAGCTCAGAAGATCATCTCGGAAGTCGCTGGTTCTTAAAGAAAATCCGGCCGGAATACCGGCCAACAGTTTGGAATGAAGGAGAGGCCCGATGGGCAAGGCAAAGTTTGAACGCAACAAGCCGCACGTGAACATCGGCACGATCGGTCACGTTGACCACGGCAAGACGACGCTGACGGCAGCAATCACGATGGTGCTGGCTGAGGCCAGCGGCGGCACGGCGAAATCCTATGCAGAGATCGACTCTGCACCGGAAGAGAAAGCCCGTGGCATCACGATCAACACGGCACACGTGGAATATGAGACGGAAGCCCGTCACTACGCCCACGTCGACTGCCCCGGCCACGCTGACTATGTGAAGAACATGATCACCGGTGCGGCGCAGATGGATGGCGCGATCCTGGTTGTGAACGCCGCTGACGGCCCGATGCCGCAGACCCGCGAGCACATCCTTCTGGCCCGTCAGGTCGGCGTGCCGGCACTGGTCGTGTTCCTGAACAAGGTTGACCAGGTTGACGATGCTGAACTGCTCGAACTGGTCGAGATGGAAGTGCGCGAACTTCTGTCATCCTACGACTTCCCGGGCGACGACATTCCGATCATCGCTGGCTCGGCACTTGCTGCTGTTGAAGGCCGCAACCCGGAAATCGGCCGTGACAAGGTTCTTGAGCTGATGGCCGCTGTTGATGCCTACATCCCGACGCCTGAGCGTCCGCTGGACAAGCCGTTCCTGATGCCGGTCGAAGACGTGTTCTCGATCTCCGGCCGTGGTACGGTTGTGACCGGCCGCGTTGAACAGGGCGTTGTGAAAGTTGGCGAGGAAATCGAGATCGTTGGCCTGCGTCCGACCGTCAAGACGACCTGCACGGGCGTTGAAATGTTCCGCAAGCTGCTCGATCAGGGCCAGGCTGGCGACAATATCGGTGCCCTTCTGCGCGGTGTGGACCGTGAAGGTGTTGAGCGGGGTCAGGTTCTG
>JAACVA010000311.1:1200-1804 GCA_009992615.1 Rhodobacterales bacterium | reverse complement strand
TCCGGCGCTTCTTCGCGTCCTCGATGAAGACGAGATACTGCTCGGCAAGGTCCAGAATCGAAAGGTGCAGCAGGTCCACCTTCTGGCGGCGAGCCAGTTCCAGCAGCAGATGCAGCGGGCCTTCGTAGCCCCCGACATCAACGCGGAAGATGTCCTGCAGGTCGGCCTCGTCCATGTCGGACGAGAGCGTCTCCATGGTGACAGACTCAGCGCTCATATGCCTGCCCCCACTTGAGGGAGAAGCTCACGGAAGCGCTGCCAGGCCTTTGCAGGCTCCAGCGGCTCTGCCTGTTTGGCAATCGCATCGGCGACAGCAGCGCGTTCAGCAGCCCTGCCGGCCAGAACAGGTGCCGCTTCAGCGACTTCGGTCATCTCGGCGAGGATCCCATCCGAGGTTTTCACAAAGCCCGAGCAGTGCAGCAGAACATCACAGCCCGCCTCGATCGACGCATTCGCGCGATCAGTCAGGCTCCCGCCCAGTGCTTTCATACCCAGATCATCGGTCATCAGGAGCCCATCAAACCCGATTCGGTGCCTGATTATCTCTTGAATCATGTAGGGCGAGACCGTTGCGGCCCGGCCCGGATCGTAGGCTTCGTAGGCA
>JAACVA010000311.1:0-1097 GCA_009992615.1 Rhodobacterales bacterium | reverse complement strand
GTGTCCCCGTCCTCCCCGCGATGCTCTTCACGCACTCGTCATACGATGCTTTCGCTGCCTCCTCGGCCACCAGACGCCGGATCCCGTGCGAATACTTGTCCACAGGCAGGTTGAGGTCACGGTCCATCGGAAACAGGCTCGTCCGACCGTGCGCCGAATACCGGACCCGGTTGACGACGACCTCGCCGAACAGCGTCATCAGGTCGCGATGGCAACCCGCCCTCACCTGGCCGTACACCATGCCGTCGGCATCCGTTACGGCGACCGTCCGCTCGGCGTTCGCTCGCAGGTCAAGATTCGCCTGAATCAGGGCTCTGCAGAACTCCCGACCTTTCGCTGCGACTTGCTGTTCCAACTCGCCGTGGGAAGACTTCAGCATCTCGGGAGAGCTGAAAAAGGCTATGGTCTCCACGGCCTGATCCATGACGCAGAAAAATTCCTCGACCATGAGGAGGGAACCAGAGTATGATTTCATCGCGGGTTGGTCCTTTCGTGGCGTTTTGGTATTGCAACTCATATGTACCACGGGGGACCTTCCCGTATCTATCCGTCAACACCCTCCGATCCTCCCATCTTTCCTCAACTCACGTGTTGCTCAAAAAGAGCCACACCCAAACCCTTCTGATGTGCTTTGAAAACCGGGGAATTCCGGAGACGTTGAAAAAATGTGTTGGCATGTTCGCTTTTGCTTTGTGGGACAAGGCCCAGCGGGTTTTGACCCTTGCCCGGGATCGCATTGGAGAAAAACCACTTTATTACGGCTGGCAAGGTCATGCTTTTCTATTCGGCTCGGAACTGAAAGCCTTTCGAGGTCACCCGGAATTTCGGGGATGGGTGAACCGAAACTCTTTGTCGCTTCTCCTGCGTCACAACTGTATTACGACGCCATACTCGATTTCCGAGGGGATAGAAAAACTTCTTCCGGGAACCATTTTTCAGATGTCCCTTGCTCATTCCAAACCGGGGAATCTGGCGGAACCCGTCCCCTTCAGGTCTTTGGCCAAGGCGGAAGATCGGAGCCCGCAAGAGAGAGGCTTTCAAATGCAAACGCTCACGCGTTGAAGTTTGATTACCCGCCCTCACGGGCGAAGACATCG
>JAACVA010000310.1 GCA_009992615.1 Rhodobacterales bacterium | reverse complement strand
CCGCCCGGGCGTTGGGCGATGATCAAGAACATTGGCCCCGGCCTGCGCTGGGGCGATCTGGGCCCCGAGCTGATGTCGTTTCATGTGGCCGGGCAAGATCTGCTGGCCTGTGTCGATCTGTTGTTCGTGCGCCCCGATGACAATGTTCTGGTGATCCGGGGCGATTATGCGGGGCCGGCCTGGGCCGATCCCGCGCCCT
The DNA here is from genome assembly GCA_009992615.1 of Rhodobacterales bacterium. GTDB lineage: Bacteria > Pseudomonadota > Alphaproteobacteria > Rhodobacterales > Rhodobacteraceae > Oceaniglobus. Next base: position 1,579 of record JAACVA010000310.1, on the reverse strand, counting down.
GAGCGGCGGGTCGGCGCGCCCGGTTTTTCGTCTTGCCGCCCAGGGACGGCCGGGCCAAAGTCGGACCAGCCCATTTTCCGCGCCCCATGCGCCCCTCTCGCAGGACCGACAATGACCCAGACCGCCCTCGATACCGGCTTTGTGCGCGCCCAGTTTCCCGCCTTTTGTGAACCGTCGCTGGCGGGGCAGGCATTTTTCGGCAATGCGGGCGGGTCTTATGCCTGTGGCGCGGTGATTGACCGGCTGACGCGGTTTTATACCGCGCGCAAGGTACAGCCCTATGCGCCCTACGCGGCGTCGCAACTGGGCGGTTCCGAGATGGACGAGGCGCGCGACCGGCTGTCGGCTGTGCTGAACATCGCGCGGGATGAACTGTCGTTCGGGCCGTCCACGACGCAGAACACCTATGTGCTGGCCCAGGCTTTTGCCGCAATGATGGCGCCCGGCGATGTGGTGATCGTCACCAATCAGGACCACGAGGCCAACACCGGCCCCTGGCGCCGCCTGGCCGAGCGGGGGTTCGAGCTGCGCGAATGGCGGGTCGATCCGGAAACCGGTCACCTTGACCCTGCCGATCTGACGCGCCTGCTTGATGACAAGGTGCGACTGGTCTGTTTTCCTCATTGTTCCAACGTGGTGGGCGAGATCAACGATGTGCCCGCGATTTGTGCGATGGTGCATGATGCGGGGGCTGTTGCCTGTGTTGATGGTGTCAGCTATGCGCCCCACGGCCTGCCCGATGTGGCGGCGACAGGGGCCGACATCTATCTGTTTTCCGCCTATAAAACCTATGGGCCGCATCAGGGACTCATGGCGATCCGCCGCGATCTGGGGATGCGCCTGCCCAATCAGGGGCATGTTTTCAACGGCGATACGCTGTACAAACGGTTTACCCCTGCAGGCCCCGACCATGCTCAGGTGGCGGCCTGTGCCGGGATGGTTGATTACCTTGATGCGCTTTATACCCATCATGTGGGTGGCACCGCAGGCCCGCGTGAACGGGGTGTTGCGGTGCATGATCTGATGCGCGCCCATGAGGTGGCGCTGTTGCAGCCGCTGCTGGATTACGTCAGCGCGAAAAACACCATGCGCCTGATCGGCCCTGCCGATGCCGCGCGCCGTGCCCCCACCGTGGCCATCGCGCTGGAAGAACCGGGCGAAGGCGTGGCGGCCCGCCTTGCCCGCCTTGGAATCATGGCCGAGGGCGGCGATTTTTACGCCGGACGCGCCCTGTCGGCCATGGGCGTGGACATGGGGCGCGGCGTGTTGCGGTTGTCATTTGTGCATTACACAACAAGGTCCGAGGTTGACCGGCTGATTGACGCGCTAGATCGGGTATGACTGCCTTCGTTCGGCGCCGCCTTGGGATTGCCATGTCTGACACTTCGCCCATCTTGCTGTGGTTCCGCCGCGATCTGCGGCTGTCCGACCATCCCGCGCTTTCAGCGGCCTGCGACACCGGACGCCCGATCCTGCCGGTGTGGATTCTGGATGAGGTGGTCGCGCGCCATGGTGCCTGCCCGAAATGGCGTCTGGGCCTTGGCGTCGAACACCTAGCCGGGGTGCTGGCCGGGCGGGA
>JAACVA010000098.1:4890-10404 GCA_009992615.1 Rhodobacterales bacterium | reverse complement strand
CAAGGACAAACGGCCCGGTGCCGTTGGCATTGAGTGTGGCATAGTTCTCCGAGTCGCGGGCAGGACTTTCGGCAGCGTTGGCCGACGCCCAGCTGTGGTCCAGGATCATGAAATTGGCGATGGAGCCGGGAAACAGCGGATTGGGGGCATTGGTGACGAAATCCACGGTAAAATCGTCGATCACGCGTAACTCTGTCACCGGTGCGAACCAGGACCGCACATCAGATGCCTCGGACGCGGCGCGCTCGTAGGAAAACAGCACGTCATCTGCGTCAAACGTTGCGCCGTCATGGAATGTCACGCCTTGCCGCAGCGTGAACCGCCAGCCGTTTTCGCCCTCCAGCGGCGTCCATGCGGTGGCCAGAGACGGCTCGATCGACATGTCCTTGCCGCGCCGTACCAACCCTTCGTAGATGTTGTTGAGAAACGATGTGACCGGTGCCGCGTTGACCGCATGCGGGTCCATCGTCTGCGGGTCGGTGGCCGATGCCCATCGAAGCGTTTCGGCCCCTGCGGTCGTGGCGAGCAGACCGGCCAGGGCGGCGCCGCAGAAAAGGTCACCAAGCATGCGGCAGCCAACATATTCCGATTTCATGATTTTCTCCCAGCCGGGTGTTTCGAAACAGGCGATCTGGGATGAACCATGTGGCGAACAGAGCGGATCGTCAACGTGGACCGCAAAAAAAACCGGCGTCGTGACCGGATGACGTGGACACAAGGCCGTGACACGGTCTTGTGATGGGTCAGGGTTCCGTATCTGCTGTGTCTTGCGAAACAATTTGAAAGTCGGCCGGATGTCACATTTTCCTTCGATCCCCAACCTCGAACTTCTTGGCCTGTTCCGGAAATTTCCACAGCGCGGCATCCTGCCGCTACTCGAATACCACGATGCGGTCTTGCGGTCTGACAGCGAACTTACGATCGGCGAACGCGAGTTGATCGCCGCCTACGTCTCTTCCATCAACGATTGTCATTACTGTTTCAGTGCACATCGTGACCATGCGCGGGCCTGGGGGATGGATGCCGGGCTGTTCGGGAATGTTCAGATTGACCTCGACCATCCGGCGCTGCCCGAGCGGATGCGGCCCGTGCTGGCCTTTGCACGCCGCCTCACTGCGGACCCGGCCGGCGTCGGGCAGGCAGATGCGCAGGGGATATTCGACGCCGGATTTTCCGAAGAGGGACTCTTCGACATTATTTCTGTCACCGCGCTTTACAATTTCATGAACCGTATCCTCGAAGGCGCGGGGATCAAGAAGCATATCCGCGTGACCGAGATGACCGACGAGATGCGGCGCAACTATCGCTACACGCATCTGTGGAAGGGGATCTCGCGGGGGATGACGCCCAAACCGGACTGACAGGCAAGGGTGCCACATCATGCGGTCGGGCTGGAAAGCCCATTTTGAGAGCGCCATCGCACACGAAAAATAGGTAGCAGCGCACAAACCTGACCGACACTTTTCTCGACGGGATCATCCGGACGGAAACGTCAAAAGCCGCCGTGCGCATCCGCCACGAGGTGCTGCATTTCCGGCATCACTCGCTGTTGGTTCCGCGCAATTTCGACATGCCGCCATCGGTTGACACCCTCTATATGCCAGCATTGGTCGCCATGAAGTATAATCTGGATCTCAAGGCCAAATATGAAGCCCTCCGCGCCGCGGGGAAACCCGCAAAGGTCGCCATCATGCGCAAGCTCATCGAGATGGCAAACGCGCTCGTCAAAGCTGATCGCACCTGGACACCAAAAACCGCTTGATCAAGACGGATACTCACAACCTCAGGTCCAAAAGCGATTCCGCTGCTCCTACCCCGGGTTAAGCCACACATTTCCGTGCAGCGGCCGACGAACCGATCTCCTCGCTGAGGAGGATCGCCCATGAACAGCACAGCTTGGATTTAATATTGAGGCTAAGCTCTCATTGACTGTTCGGAAAGAACAATGCGGCTGCCGGCGTCGCTTCGCGTGAATTGAGCATCAAGCGGCACTTGCGTTTTTGCATCGAGGAACACAGTGTAGCGATATGGATGAAACTACCAAACCCCCAGTTTTGCGCATCCGGATCGTTTTCGGCGACGGAGAAATGATCGGGCCGGGAAAAGCCGAATTGCTCGAACGCATTGACCGCTGCGGCTCCATCGCTGCGGCGGGGCGCGAAATGAGCATGAGCTATAAGCGCGCCTGGCAGTTGATCGGCACGCTGAACGCAATGTTCAGACAGCCCCTCGTGGACAGCACCCGCGGCGGGCCGGGTGGCGGTGGGGCGGTGCTGACCGAGACGGGCCGAACGGTTCTGGCTCTCTATCGCGCCTTCGAGGCGGAGGCTGCTGAGGCTGGGTCAGAGCGATTGAATCATATTCAGGCGCTGCTGAGGGTTATTTCCGAGAAAAACAACGGTTGACCGTAACGCCCTCATGGCGATATTTTTCTTGAACAATATCACTTGGGAGATACTGCATGACTGCATCTCTATCTTTCGCCCGCCGCGCCATCCTTGTAATGGCCGCAGCCTTGACCGTCGCCGCCGGCGCCGCCCACGCGCGGGATGAAGCGCCGGTCGTGGCTGCCGCCTCCGACCTGCAATTCGCGTTGACCGAGATTGCCGCAGCCTTTGACGCAGAGACGGGAATGAAAGTGCGGCTGTCCTTCGGCTCGACCGGCAACTTCGCCCGCCAGATCCGCGAAGGTGCACCATTCGAGATGTTTATGGCGGCCGACGAGAGTTTCATCGCCGACCTGAACAGCGACGGTTTCACTCGCAACGCGGGCGACCTCTATGCACTGGGTCGCGTGGTAATCATGGCGCCGAACGGCTCAACGTTGATCCCCGATGAACACCTGGACAATCTGGCCAGTATGCTGATCGCAGGCCAGATCACGCGCTTCGCCATTGCCAACCCCAATCACGCGCCCTACGGCATGAGGGCGCGGGAAGCCCTGATCACCAAGGGCATCTGGGAGAACTTGCAACCGGTGATTGTGCTGGGTGAAAATGTCAGCCAGGCCGCGCAATTCGCGCTGTCGGGCAATGCTGAAGGCGGCATCATCGCCTATTCGCTCGCGCTCGCCCCCGAGATCGGGCCGCGCGGCAGCTACGCGTTGATCCCCGGGGACTGGCATGAACCGCTGCGCCAGCGCATGGCGCTGCTGGGCGCCGCGGGTCCTGTGGCCGAGGCATTCTATGCCTATTTGAAAAAACCGGCCGCCCGCGCGATCATGGAGCGTTATGGCTTCGTGCTGCCCGACGGCGCATAGCCCATGGATTGGACGGCGCTTTTCCTGTCCTTGCGGTTGGCTGCCTGGACAGCCGTCATCCTCCTGCCTGTTGCGGTTTTCATGGGCCGGTTCCTCGCCTTCCGGCAGTTCGGCGGCAAGGGGTTGGTCGAGGCCGCGGTGATGCTGCCGCTGGTGCTGCCGCCGACAGTGTTCGGGTTCTACATGCTGGTTGCCTTCGGGCGAAATTCGCCCATCGGCGATCTGTGGCAGTCGCTATTCGGCCATCAGCTTGTGTTCACCTTCGAGGGGTTGGTGGTGGCGAGTGTGATCTTCAACCTGCCCTTCGCCATCCAGCCGGCGCAGCGGGGTTTCGAGGCCATCGCGGTCGAGGTGCGCGAAGCAGCAGCCTGCTGCGGAATGTCGCCTATGCGCAGCCTCTGGAAGGTTGAATTGCCGCTCGCCTGGCCGGGGCTGATGACGGCAATGGTGCTGACCTTTGCGCATACGCTTGGCGAGTTCGGCATCGTGCTGATGGTCGGCGGCTCAATCCCGGGCGAGACCCGGACCATCGCGATCGCCATCTATGACCGGGTGCAGGGTTTTGACGATCGGGGTGCTGCGATCATGTCGGCGACGCTGGTCGCGATCAGCCTATTCACTATCGCCATAACCTATTGGCTGTCGGCGCGTGTCGGGCGCAGGTTGTCCTGATGGCGCTGGAGGTGATGGCACGGGCCAAGGGGCCGATCCCGCTCGATGTGGCGTTCCGGGTCGAGCATGGAGAACTGTTGGCGCTGGTCGGTCATTCCGGATCGGGCAAGACGACACTGTTGCGCACCATCGCGGGTCTCTGGCGCCCCGAGGTGGCGCGGGTCACGGTGGATGGCACGTCATGGTTGGATACCGCCGCACGCATCGATCTGCCCACGCATCACCGCCGGGTGGGCATCGTGTTCCAGAACTACGCGCTGTTTCCGCACATGACGGCGGCGCAGAACGTGATGGCCGCGATGGATGTGGCAGATCGTTACGAGGCCTTGCGCATCCTCGATCTGGTGAACCTCCACGGCCTTGGTTCTCGCAAGCCCGCGCAGCTTTCCGGCGGCCAGCAACAGCGCGTTGCGGTGGCCCGCGCGCTTGCCCGCAAGCCGCAGGCGCTGTTGCTGGACGAGCCGTTCTCGGCGGTGGACCGCGCCACGCGCGAGAAGCTCTACGGCGAGATCATCGCACTGCGGGCGCACTTGGCCATGCCGGTGGTGCTGGTCACGCATGACATGAACGAAGCGCAGCTTCTGGCCGACCGGATGGTGGTGATCGAACGGGGCCGCGTTGTTGGCGCGGGCACCACGGCGCAGGTAATGGCCGACCCGGAGGCGCTGCGCGCCATGGGCATCCGCGAGGTGGCGGCGATGCTGCCCGCCGTCATTGCCGAACACGGGCCGGACGGGTTGACCCGGCTGGATGCGGCTACGGGTCCGCTGTTCCTGCCCGGTGTCGAAGGCGCGCCGGGAACGCAGGTCAGGGTGCGGATAATGGCGCATGAGGTGATCCTGTCGCGTGCCAGGCCCGAAGGGCTGTCGGCGCAGAACATCCTCGCCGGGACAGTGACGCAGATCGTGGCGGGCAAAGGACCGGCGGTGACCGTGCATGTCAGGGTTGGCGATCATGAGATCCTGTCCCGCATCACCCGCCGCGCGGCCGAACAGATGGCTTTGCGGCCGGGTGAGACGATCCACGCGATCCTTAAGTCGATGTCGGTGGCCCGCGATCATGTCGCGTGCGCCCCGGACGTATCCGTCTTGATCAAGCGGTTTCAGGCGCCCATTTGCGATCAGTTTTGACGAGAGCATTGGCCATTTCAATCATCTGTCGCATGACGAGAAGCGGTCGATTTGCGCGCAGACGTTGACGCCAGGCGTTTTGGTCGCACAGGTTGCTCTGCGTTATTCGATGAACGCGAACCTGATTTTCAAATGGCTGAAGGATCCCCGGTTCGCGCCTGCGGAAGGTGGGTCGTCGCCCGAGGAGAGCATCGCTCTTGAAGGCGTTTTTCTGCCAGTCGGGATTGAAACGCCCGCGCTGGAAAGACCCACCGCTCCCGCGCCAATGACCGATATGGCGGCCGATCCTGGCCCTGCTGTCTTGGCGCAACGCGTGGATATCGCTGCGTGGCGGAATTCTGCCAGAGGTGCGCCATCTGCGACAATGGACATTCTCGTGAGCAATGCCTATATATATTGAATGATTGCACGTCTCATCACCATGCTTGCCGTGCTCGCGATCACACTGGTGAC
>JAACVA010000098.1:0-4822 GCA_009992615.1 Rhodobacterales bacterium | reverse complement strand
TCGAAATGATGCACTCTTCGGACGTTGCGAATGCCGCCTGTGACACTGAACAGCCCTGCGGATCGGCGGATGCCGAGAAGTGTAAATTCGTGTGTACGGGTTTTTCGGCGTTCCTCACCTCGACCGGCGGGCAAGCCGGGCGCGCCTACGGGCCCGTCAGCCATGACTTACCGTCCGATGCAATCCACGTCAGCCGCGCGCCGGGTTTGAACGAACACCCTCCCAAGTGCGTTCTCCTCTGATCACGCCCGGCCCATGGCCCGAAGCGTTCACCAGCTTTTTCAAAGCGGGACGCATTGTCCCGAGGAGACATCATGAACACTTTCTCACGTCGTGGCTTCATCGCCGCGAGCGCTGCCGCAATTGCCGCAGCACAAATGCCCCGCCTTGCCTTTGCGCAGACGGCATCCCCGATCGCGTTGCGCGCCGCAACCCGCACGCTCGACATTGACGGGCGCGCCGCCACCGTTTTCGGCCTTGTCGGTCCCGGCGGTCAGGGGCTGACCTTCGATCCTGGTCAACGGTTTCGCGTTGATCTGACAAACGATCTGGATGTGCCGACGATCGTGCATTGGCACGGACAGATCCCACCAAATGCACAGGACGGCGCGCCTAACACGGCACCGCTCATGGCACCGGGCGAGATGCGATCCTATGATTTTGAAACCCGGCCCGGCACCTTCTGGATGCATTCGCATGTGGTGACCCACGAAATGCGCCTGCTTGCTGCACCGCTGATCGTGCGCGCGCCTGAAGACCTGAATGCCGACCGACAAGAGGTCGTGCTGTTCCTGCACGATTTCTCGTTCAAGGCGCCCGAAGAGGTGCTTGAGGAAATCGCAGCCGGAGGAGCCGCCCATGGCGGAGTCGCCGCAGCACCTGCAATGCCTGGTATGGGGGCCATGCAAGGCATGGGTCAGGGCGCGATGGGCAACATGCAGGGCATGGGCGGGATGATGGGCATGGGTGGCATGGCCATGGACCTGAACGATTACAACTGGGATGCCTATCTTGCCAACGACCGCACCTTGTCGGACCCAGAGGTGGTGCAGGTGACGCGCGGCGGGCGCATCCGGCTGCGGGTGATCAACGCCGCTGCCGCCACCGTGTTCTGGATCGACACCGGGGCGGTGCAGGCGCGGCTGATCGCGGTGGATGGCGACCGGGTGCAACCGATCAGCGGCACGCGCTTTGGTCTGGCGATGGCGCAGCGGATGGATTTCGAGATCGACTTGCCGAACGAGGGCGGGGCGTTCCCGATCCTTGCCCTGCGGGAAGGCGCGCGCGAACGCACCGGGATCATCCTTGCGACGCCGGGGGCCGAGGTCCGGCGCATCGACGCGCTGGCAGAGACTGACGCGCCCGCCTTCGACACCGATCTGGCGCAAGAGGCACGGCTTGTCGCGCTGCATCCATTGTCCGACCGGCCGGTGGAGCACAGCGAGATGATCATGCTGGCAGGGTCGATGCAGCCCTATGTCTGGACCATCAACGGTGCCGTCTGGGGCCAGCACCAGCCGATCGCCACGCGCAGCGGTGAACGCGTCTCGCTGACCTTCCACAACATGTCGATGATGGGGCACCCGATGCACCTGCACGGTCACGTGTTCCAGGTCGTCGGGATCAACGGACGGCGGATTTCGGGGGCCATGCGCGATACGGTCTATGTACCGCCGATGACGATGGTCGAAATCGCGCTTGATGCAGGCGAGGCCGCACGCTGGCTGCTGCATTGCCACCACATGGCGCATATGGCGACAGGCATGATGACCGAGTTTTCGGTCGCAGCCTCGGCCTGATCCGGGCGGGGCGTTTGGGCCCGGCACTCAAACGCCCCGACACCGACCATGCGCCGTGCTGCCCTGCCCCATATTGTCGCTCGGGCCGGTCAACAGGCGCATACTACAGCTGAAAATCAGGAGGAAGAGATGATGAATTGGAACGAAATGGGCTCCGGGATGGGTTTAGGAATGGGCTTTGGCTGGATCTTCGGCTTGTTATGCCTCGCACTGGTCGTTTTGGTCATAGCCGCGCTTATCAAGTATTTACGGAAATAAACGAAAGGACTTCTCAATGGCTTATACAATCAATCGCATGATCTCGGACGCGGGTATCGACGATGTCGAAGCTCGTGCGCGAACAGCGCTGGCAGATCATGGCTTCGGCGTTCTGACAGAAATCGACGTCAAGGCGACGATGAAGAAAAAACTTGATGTCGAGATGCCGGCCTATCGCATCTTGGGGGCCTGCAACCCGAAAATGGCGCATCACGCCATCGGGATCGAGCCTCGGGTTGGCGCAATGCTGCCCTGCAACGTCATCCTGCGCGAGGTCGAGGGCGGCGTCGAGGTCAGCGCCGTTGATCCGGTGGCCTCGATGCAGGCGATCGAGAACGCAGACCTGACGGCCGTGGCGGGCGAGGTGCGCGACCTTCTGGCGAAGGCGGTCGAGGCGATCTGAGATGAGCCTGCGCGCCGCCATTCTCGCCGGGCTGGCGATCCTGGGGATCGGCCTGTTCGGCGTCTGGCTGGTCACGCCTTCAGTGTTCACCGAGGCGCGCGGCCTGATGGACGGCAAACGTCTGGAAGCACTGGTGGCGCGCGTGGGTCTCTGGGGGCCGGTCCTGATCGTCACGCTCATGACCGTCGCGGTCGTGGCCAGCCCGATCCCGAGCGCGCCGATCGCGCTGGCCGCGGGAGCGGCCTATGGACATCTCTGGGGAACGGTGCTGGTCGTGATTGGCGCGGAACTGGGGGCGCTGATCGCCTTCGGCCTTGCACGGGTGTTGGGCCGTGACGTCTTGCGGCGGGTGTTCGGTGATCGGGTTGACGCCGGGCTGCTTGGATCACAGAACGCATTGATGGCGACCGTCTTCGCAAGCCGCCTGATGCCCTTCGTGTCCTTCGACATGGTCAGCTACGCGGCGGGGCTCAGTCGCCTGCACCCCTGGCGGTTCGCACTTGCGACACTGGCCGGCATTATCCCGGCAAGCTTCCTTCTTGCCCATTTGGGCGGTGAGGCCGCCAGCGGGGACCTGGGTCGCGCGACATGGGCGGTGCTCGGCCTCGGGCTTGTGACGGGGGCACCGCTGCTCTGGGTGGCCATGCGAAGAAGGCCTGGAGAAGGCCACCCCGACCAACACTAAAAAGGGCTTGAGCTTCCAGCCTTTGGGGGCCGCAAGCTGAAACAACATATCGAAAGGCTGGAATACCATGGACCACGATCACCCTCACGCGGCACCCGACATCCCTGCGGGAACCGAGACGGCGAAAGACCCGGTCTGCGGGATGACGGTCGCAGTCAAGACGGACGGGCGTCACGCCGCGTTCCAGGGCGAGACCTTCCATTTCTGCTCCGAGAAGTGCCAGACGAAGTTCAAGGCCGATCCGTGGTTCTATGCCTCGGGCCGGGCCGCCGAGCAGAAGAAGGCGGCGCCAGCCAACGTACAGTACACCTGTCCGATGCATCCCGAGATCGTCCGCGATGCGCCGGGGGCCTGCCCGATCTGCGGCATGGCGCTGGAGCCGATGGTGCCCACGGACGAACCCAGCGACGAGCTGACCGACTTCACCCGTCGGATGTGGATATCGGTTGCGGCTGCGGTGCCGTTGATCGTGCTGACCATGGGGCCGTTGGTCGGCCTGCCGGTGCGCGACTGGATCGGGCATCAGGTGGCGGGCTACCTCGAGTTTGTGCTGGCAACACCGGTTGTCCTGTGGGCCGCGCAGCCTTTCTTTCGCCGCGGCTGGAACTCGATCGTCAATCGCAGCCCGAACATGTGGACGCTGATCAGCCTTGGGGTGGCGGCAGCTTATATCTATTCGCTGTTCGCCGTGTTCCTGCCGGACCTGTTTCCCGAGGCATACCAGATGGGCCACGGCGTCGGCACCTATTTCGAGGCGTCGGTGGTCATTGTGGCACTGGTCTTTTTCGGCCAAGTGCTGGAACTACGCGCCCGCGAACGCACCGGGGATGCGATCCGTGCGCTGCTGGACCTCGCGCCAAAGACGGCCCGGCGCATTCTTCCCGATGGCACGGAATACGATGCACCACTGGAAAACATCATGGAGGGCGACAGGCTGCGCGTGCGGCCCGGCGATGCGGTGCCGGTCGACGGAACGGTGATCGAAGGCCGATCATCGCTGGACGAAAGCATGCTGACCGGCGAGTCGATGCCGGTGGAAAAGGGCCCTGGCGATGACGTGACCGGGGCGACGATCAACAAGAACGGCAGTCTCGTGATCGAGGCGGGCAAGGTCGGGGCCGACACGGTGCTGGCGCAGATCGTGGCGATGGTGTCGAACGCGCGGCGGTCGCGTGCGCCGATCCAGGGGCTGGCCGACAAGGTGTCGGCGGTGTTCGTGCCAACGGTGGTTTCCGTATCGGTGCTCGCCTTCGTGGTCTGGATGATCTTCGGCCCGGAAAACGCACTGGTCTTTGCCATCGCCTCGGCGGTGTCGGTGCTGATCATCGCCTGCCCCTGCGCGCTGGGTCTTGCCACGCCGATTTCCATCACCACGGCCGCAGGGCGCGGGGCACAGGCGGGGGTACTGATCAAGGACGCCGAGGCGCTGGAGCGCATGGCGGGCGTCGATACGCTGATCGTCGACAAGACCGGCACACTGACCATGGGCAAGCCGAAACTGACGGATACGGTCGCACTCGATGATCTGGCGGAAATGGATTTGTTGTCGCTCGCCGCAGCCCTGGAGCGCGGTTCCGAACACCCTCTGGCCGAAGCCATCGTCGAGGGCGCCGAGGCCCGGGGGGCACCGCGTCAGGAGGCAACGGACTTCGACGCCATCACCGGCAAGGGCGTGAA
>JAACVA010000309.1 GCA_009992615.1 Rhodobacterales bacterium | reverse complement strand
CCGCGATGGCGCGCAGGGCCCATTCAATGTGCAGGTGATTGGGCAGCGGGATATAGACCGCGTCGATCTCCGGGTCGGCCAGCAGCGCGTCATAGTCGGGATGCACCCGCAGCCGTGGCTGGAACGCCTGGAACCCCGCCGCCTTGGCCGGGTCCGAGGTTGCGAGCGCCACCAGATCCGCCCCGCGCGCCGCATGGATCGCCGGCGCCATCTGTTCGCGCGCGAAATTCGCCGCGCCAAGTATCCCCCAACGGACCGCCTGTGCCATGTCGTCCCCCCCTGCAAGCAAAAGCCCCGCGCCCCTGCGGGCACGAGGCTAGCATGTTTCGCTGCGACTGACAGGCCTCAGGCGACCGCGAGCATGCCCTTTTCGCGGGCGAGCTCCTGCATCCGCTTTTGCAGCTTTTCAAAGGCGCGCACCTCGATCTGGCGGATGCGCTCACGGCTCACGTCATACTGGCTCGACAGATCCTCGAGCGTGATCGTCTCGTCCTGCAACCGGCGCTGCACGAGGATGTCGCGTTCGCGCTCGGTCAGCACGGTGATCGCCTCGGCCAAGAGCGCGCGGCGCGCACCGAGCTCGTCGCGCTCTTCATAGTCCTGCGCGGTGTCGGCGTCCTCATCCTCGAGCCAGTCCTGCCATTGCGTGGCGCTGTCGCCGTCCGACCCCACCATCGCGTTGAGCGAGGCATCGCCGCCCGACAGGCGCCGGTTCATCGACACGACCTCGTCCTCGGTCACGCCGAGGTCATGGGCGATCTGACGCACGTTCTCCGGCCGCAGGTCGCCTTCTTCCAATGCGCCGATGCGGGCCTTGGCCTTGCGCAGGTTGAAGAACAGCTTTTTCTGCGCGCTGGTGGTGCCGAGTTTGACCAGGCTCCACGAGCGCAGGATATATTCCTGGATCGACGCGCGGATCCACCACATCGCATAGGTGGCGAGGCGAAAGCCCTTTTCCGGATCGAACCGCTTGACCGCCTGCATCAGGCCCACATTGGCCTCCGAGATCACCTCGGCCTGCGGCAGGCCGTAGCCGCGGTAGCCCATCGCGATCTTGGCCGCGAGACGCAGGTGCGACGTGACCATCTTGTGCGCGGCGGCCTTGTCCTCGTGATCGACCCAGCGCTTGGCCAGCATGTATTCCTCTTCAGGCTCCAGCATCGGAAACTTGCGGATTTCCTGAAGGTAACGGTTCAGTCCCTGCTCCGGCGACGGTGCCGGAAGGTTTGCGTAGGTCGCCATTTATCTCCCCCTCCTTATGTATAAGGGCTTAACATGGGATATGGTCCCCCTTCGATCCGGTTTCAAGAACCTTAGGTCGAAAGTGTTGACGAAAGATGAACCCTTTCGGCCAGGGTTACGAGGGCAATCGCCGTGCGCTCACGCACATGTAAGCCGTGTTACAGCCCGAAACCCTGCAAAGCTGCGACGAGATCGGCCATGTCCTGCGGCATCCCGGCCTCGAACGACATCTCCTCCCCGCTCACGGGATGCACAAAACCCAAGGTCGCGGCATGCAGCGCCTGGCGGGGAAAATCATGCGCGGCGGCGACACCAGCGGCGCCCACCGCCTTTTCCGACAGCTTGCGTCGCCCGCCATAGACCGGATCGCCGATCAGCGAATGGCCGCAATGCGCCAGATGCACCCGGATCTGATGGGTGCGCCCGGTCTCGAGCCAGCATTCCAGCAGCGCGGCGGTCGGCGTCTTGCCCAGCGTCTCGATCACGCGGGCGCGGGTGACGGCGTGGCGGCCGCCCTGAAACGACACCGCCTGCCGCTGCCGGTCGGTCCGGTGGCGGCCCAGATGGGTCTGGATCTTGAGGATATTGCCGGGCTCGAATGACGTGCCCCTGACCCCGT
>JAACVA010000097.1 GCA_009992615.1 Rhodobacterales bacterium | reverse complement strand
GCTCTGTCCCGCCTGACCGGGCTGATCGACAAGCTGGTGATCTATCCCGACACGATGCTGGCCAATATGAACAAATTCCGCGGCCTTGTGATGAGCCAACGTGTGTTGCTGGCCCTGACCCAGGCCGGAGTCAGCCGCGAGGACAGCTATAAACTGGTCCAGCGCAACGCGATGAAGGTTTGGGAACACGGTGCCGATTTCAAGACCGAGCTGTTGGCCGACCCCGAGGTGACAGCGGCCCTGTCCCCCGCCGAGATCGAGGAAAAGTTCGATGTCGCCTATCACACAAAACACGTCGATACGATTTTTGCCCGGGTTTTCGGCGTCTGACGCCTTTGTGGTATCCGGTCGCGGTCTTCACTTTCGGCAATCGCTGCTCCGTCTCACGCTTTGCGCATGTTACATCAACTGACAGAAGATTGCATGATGAAAGTCAGAGCGATTCTCGCCGCCGCTGTTCTGGCGCCGTTTCTGACCGTGCTGCCGGCCTTGACGGTGGCGCAGGGCTGTTCCGGGAACAAAGCACACATGACAGTAATGTCCAGCGCCGAAGGGACCATGCCAGACGCCACAACCGAAACCTGCGTGGCACAAACCACCAGCTAACCACTTGACCAGCATCAGTTTTTCGCGCCGTCGCCGGATTTTACCACCTGTTGCACAAAGCCTGCCTGCGGTTTTTGTCCTTGCGGCGCTGCGCGGCGAACCTCCTGTTAACTTGTCTCTGTCACATCTTTGGTCGATCCATCGACCTGCCGGAAGGCCTGACTAGTGACAACCGAACTTGCTTTGCCCAATACTCATACCGTCGCGCCTGTCCGCCCCCCCGCCGGGGGGCGCCTCAGCAGCCTGCGCACCGGCAACGGTCTGAACCGCCGCCAGAAGGCTGCCATTGTCGTGCGCCTGCTGCTGGCCGAAGGGGCCAGCCTGCCTTTGGCCAGCCTGCCCGAGCCGTTACAAGCCGAGCTTACCACCCAGATGAGCCAGATGCGCTATGTTGATCGCGCCACGCTGAAATCGGTGATCGAAGAATTCGCCAATGAACTCGACAGCATCGGTCTGGTGTTTCCCGGTGGGCTGGAAGGGGCTCTGTCGATTTTGGGTGGTGTGATCAGCACCGACATGGCGGCGCGGCTGCGCAAACAGGCCGGCATGGTCTGGTTCAATGACCCGTGGGAAAGCCTGGCGAGATTTGAACTCAACACGCTTCTGCCGCTGCTGGAACGCCAGTCGCCCGAGGTGGGCGCAGTGGTGTTGTCCAAGCTGAAGGTCGCCAAAGCCGCCGAAATTCTGGGCAAACTGCCCGGCGAAAAGGCCCGCCGTCTGACCTTTGCGATGTCGGAAACCGCCAATGTCGATCCTGACACGGTGCGCCGCATCGGTCTTTCGCTGGCGGCCGAACTCAAGGCGGAACCGCCGCGCGCCTTTGCCACCGGCGCAGTGGCGCGGGTGGGGGCGATCCTGAATGTTTCGGCCAGTGCCACGCGCGATGACGTGCTCGCCGGGTTGACGGAAGATGATGCTGCCTTTGCCGATGAGGTACGTCGCGCGATCTTCACCTTCCCGGACATCCCCCAGCGCATCAAACCGCTGGACGTGCCCGCCATCTTGCGCGGCGTGCCGCAGGAAACTCTAGTCGCAGTGGTAGCCAGTGCCGATGCGACAACCAACGAAGCGGTGGAATTTCTTTTGCAAAACATGTCAAAACGCATGGCTGGCACCCTGCAAGACGAGGCGGGCGAGGCCAGGCCGATCAAGCAGAAACGCGCCGAAGCCGCCCGAACGGAGGTGATCACCGCCATCCGGGCGCTGTTGGACCGCAACGAAATTCAGCTTGCCACCGGTGAGGATGACACCTGAACGCCCGGCTTCTTCTTGCCGGAAATACTCATCCGCCCCCCGACTGCGCTCCACTTGCAATTGACAGCCCGGCGCGCAGTATCTAACCTCAAAATGTGGATATTTTGCAGAACAAGCGTTGGCACGACATGGGCGGCGATGCCGCCGGCCCGCTGCAGCAGCAGAACGGTCGGCCTGTCGAACATGACTTTGCCCTCTGGGAAAAGCGGGTCGATGCGCTGATGGTGCTGATGACGACCAAGGGGCATTTCACAGTCGACGGGTTGCGCCGCGCGATTGAGGATATGGGGCCGGGCGCCTTTGAAACAATGTCGTATTACGACCGCTGGATCGCAGCGGTCAATCAGAATCTGGTTGAATCCGGAGTTTACACCTTGGCTGAACTGGGCGAGAAGATGGAACAGGTGGCGCGCCGCGGGTCCACCTATGGGCAGGCTTCGCTTGCGGGTGCTTGACGTCGGCCCCGGCACAGCTGTGCGTGTGCGCGGGATGCAGCCACCGGGCCACATTCGCACGCCCCACTACCTGCGCGGCAAGGCCGGCGTGATTGAGCGCTGCCTTGGTTTGTCCGGCAACCCTGAACAACTGGCCTATGGCCTGCCTGGCGCGTCCCTGCCGCTGTACCGTGTACGGTTTACCATGGCCGATATCTGGGGCGCGCGGGCCGAACGCCCCGACGACACACTGGACGCTGAAATCTATGGCCACTGGCTGGAAGAAACCGTCTGACATGCCCCACGATCATCACGATCATCTCAGCTCCTCTGGCCACCCTTACCGCGCCGACAACGACGCGCCGTTGACCTATTGGCAGACGATGGAAATTGCACTGCGCGAATTACTGGTCGAAAAAGGCGTGACATCTCAGGCTGAAATTGCCTCCCAGATCGACGCCATGGATGCCCGCAGCCCTGCCGATGGCGCCCGCGTCGTTGCCCGCGCCTGGAGCGATCCGGCATTTCGCGACCGCCTGCTGCACGACGCAAGCGCCGCCAGCCGTGAAATGGGGTTCGACATCGGCGCACTGCGCCTGATCGCCGTGGAAAACACCGGCGATGTGCACAATATCATCGTTTGCACCCTGTGCAGCTGTTATCCACGCAACCTGTTGGGTCTGTCGCCTGACTGGTACAAAACGCGCGAATATCGCAGCCGCGTGGTGATTGAACCGCGTCGGGTGCTGGCCGAATTCGGATTGACGCTGCCCGATACCACGACGATCCGGGTGCATGATTCGACAGCCGACATGCGGTATATTGTCATTCCGGTGCGCCCTTCCGGCACCGAACACCTGAACGAGGCGCAGTTGGCCACCCTGGTGACACGCGACAGCATGATAGGCACAGCGCAGGCCCGCGCCCCGAGATGACGCTTGGTTCGGGTTCGGGGGCATTGCCCGGATACTCGGCTTCATTCTCCTACTATTCTGACTGGATGTGATGCGATAATGCAGTTGGGTGAATTCTGGATTGCGGGGGCCGGTCTGTATGGCTGGCACGGTGAACAACACGCCGGGTTTATTCTTCCGCCCGATGCGTGAAGCTCTGCAAAACATCGCAATCCGCGCGATCCTGGGTGTTGCGCAAACCCTGCCCTATCGGGTGCGGGTGCCGCTGATGGGCTGGATCGTTTCCCGCATCGTGGCGCCACTGCTGGGCTGGGACCGGCGGGTGCGCGCCAATCTGGCGCATGTGATGCCCGATCTGCCCGAACATGAGGTGCGTCGCCTGATGCGTGCCGTGCCCGACAATGCCGGGCGCACCCTGATCGAAATCTATTCGGGGGCCCAGTTCAAGGACCGCGTGAAAGACACCCCGCTGACCGGGCCAGGCCTGCCTGCCCTGCAACAGGCCCGGGCGGAAGGCCGCCCGACAATCCTTGTGACTGGCCATTTCGGCAATTACGATGTGCCGCGTGCAGCGCTCGCGCACCAGGGTTTTCCACTGGGTGCGCTGTACCGCGAGATGAAGAACCGACGGTTCAACGATCACTATGTCCGCGCCATCGGCACCATTGCCCAGCCGGTGTTTCCCGCCACGCGCAAAGGGCTGGCCGGATTTGTCGGGCACCTGAAGGCCGGCAATTCCATCGGAATCCTGATTGATGTCTACGCCACCGACGGCGCGAAACTGTTGTTTTTCGGCCAACCGGCCCCAACCGCCACCTCAACCGCCGAATGGGCGCTGAAATATGGTGCGGTGGTGATCCCGATCTATGGCGTGCGACAGGCAGACGGGCTGAGCTTTGAGATCGTGCTGGATGCGCCAATCCCACCGGGCGATCCTGAAACCGTAACCCAAGGGCTGAACGACAGTCTGGAGCGCATGGTGAGGCGGCATATGGAACAATGGTTCTGGATCCACCGCCGCTGGAAACCCGAGGATCAGGCCCGCCGCGCTGCGGCCGCTGCTGTCAATCCAACCGGGCGGCCGCCACCACCGGACCATACCCCGCCTCCTGAATTATGATGGCCAGCGGCCCGTCGGGCGCAGCAAATTCCAGGGTCAGCGGCGTGGCGCCATCCCACGCGCCCAGCGTTGACCAATCGCGCACGACATTGTGATAGGTGATCGTCCGCCCGGCATTTTCGCCGTTTTCAATCTCGACCGTCTCCTTGCGACTGAAACGCGCCAGTTGCACCACCATATTCACGGTCGGACCGTCCACCAAACGGGCGCGCAGCACAACGTCACCACCCTGTCGCACAGCAGTCAGGTTGACCCGATCAGGCACCGCATGGTGCATCTCGATCAGCTGGGCCAGCTCCATCGGACGAAACCCAACAACATGATCCTTGCCGCCGACTATCAGTTGCGGCGTATAAATCGTGCGCCGACCGGCCGCCTTGGCATAGTCTTTTTGACGCTTGGTAAACGCGGGGCTACCGAACACGTCTTTCCAGCCGATATAATCCCAATAATCCACATGCAGGCCAAGGGCGATCACATCTTCACGTCCGGCCAGTTCGCCCAACAGTGCATCGGCTGGTGGGCAGGATGCGCAGCCTTGCGAGGTGAAAAGCTCGACCACGACAGGCTGATCACCCGCCTGCGCCACGCCGCCCCACACTGCCGCCCCCATCACCGCCGCCGCAATCAATCGTCGCATTCCCGGCCCTTTCCTGGTGCCTGACCTGCGTAACCAACAGGTATTGAAATGACCAATCAAGGTTTTGAGAGCGTCCGTGACACGCCGCGTCAACCTGTGACAAATGCCATAAATCCACAAGTGGCATCATTTCTCCACTGGCATAATCCGGTGTGCAACGGTATACAACGCAAGACTCTATTGGACTATGCCGCACCCCGCGCCATACTGCCGCATCACCAAAGCCCGACGCACCGGAGAAGCCTATGACCATCCAGGTTGGACACGACACCGCCAAAACCCGCACCGAACTGACCGTCGGTGACCAAAAGCTTGCTTATTATTCGATTGCCGCCGCAGAAAAGGCAGGGTTGGGCGATTTCTCGCGCCTGCCCGCCGCGTTGAAGGTGGTGTTGGAAAACATGCTGCGTTTTGAGGACGGCAAAACCGTTCATCTGGACGACATCAAGGCATTTTCCGACTGGGCCGCGAACGGCGGCAGCAGCAACCGCGAAATCGCCTATCGCCCGGCCCGTGTGCTGTTGCAGGATTTCACGGGCGTTCCCGCCGTTGTCGATCTGGCCGCCATGCGCGACGCGATCATTGCGCTGGGGGGTGACCCGGAAAAGATCAACCCGCTGAATCCCGTCGATCTGGTGATCGACCATTCGGTGCAGATTGACGAATTCGGCAACCCCCGCGCCTTTCAGATGAACGTCGACCGCGAATATGAGCGGAACATGGAACGCTATGTGTTTCTGAAATGGGGCCAGTCCGCGTTCAACAATTTCCGCGTCGTGCCGCCCGGCACTGGCATCTGCCATCAGGTGAACCTTGAATATCTGGCGCAAACCATCTGGACCGACAAAGACCAGAACGGCGTTGAAGTGGCCTATCCCGATACCCTCGTGGGCACCGACAGCCACACCACCATGGTGAACGGTGCCGCCGTTCTGGGTTGGGGCGTCGGCGGGATCGAGGCCGAGGCCGCCATGCTGGGCCAGCCGATTTCGATGCTGATTCCCGAGGTCGTCGGGTTTGAGCTGACCGGCCAGTTGAGGGAAGGCACCACCGGCACCGATCTGGTGCTGAAGGTGGTCGAGATGCTGCGCAAGAAGGGCGTGGTGGGCAAGTTCGTGGAGTTCTACGGCGCCGGCCTTGACACACTGCCGCTGGCTGATCGCGCGACCATCGCCAACATGGCGCCCGAATACGGCGCAACCTGCGGGTTCTTCCCGATTGACGGTGAAACCCTGCGCTATCTGCGCAACACCGGGCGCGACGAGGCGCGCGTGCAGCTGGTCGAAGCCTATGCCAAGGCCAATGGCATGTGGCGCGGTGCCGATTATGCGCCGGTCTATACCGACACCCTGACGCTGGACATGGGCACCATCGTGCCCGCGATCTCGGGCCCCAAGCGGCCGCAGGATTATATCGCCCTGGACAAGGCCGCATCGGCCTTTGGCGCCTATGTGAAGGGCCAGCGCGAAAGCAGGGATGCCACGCCCAAGGAAGAAGTGCGTTGGGAAGGCGAAGGCGGCCAACCCGAACCGACAGACATTCCCGGCGAGGAAGGGCATCACAACCGTGGCTACGTCACCTCGAAAGACGGCAATTACCAGTTGCACGACGGGTCGATCGTGATCGCCTCGATCACCTCCTGCACCAACACATCGAACCCCTATGTGATGATCGGCGCCGGTCTGGTGGCGCGCAAGGCACATGCCCTGGGCCTGACGCGCAAGCCGTGGGTCAAAACCTCACTCGCGCCCGGATCGCAGGTCGTGTCGGCCTATCTCGAGGCCGCCGAGCTGCAAAAAGATCTGGACGCCATCGGGTTCAATCTGGTCGGCTATGGCTGCACCACCTGCATCGGCAACTCGGGGCCGCTGGCCCCCGAGATCAGCAAATGTATCAATGATTACGATTTGATCGGCGTGTCGGTCCTGTCAGGCAACCGCAACTTTGAAGGCCGGATCAGCCCGGATGTGCGCGCCAATTACCTGGCCAGCCCGCCGCTTGTCGTCGCTTATTCTCTGGTCGGTGACATGAACGTCGACATCACCACCGCGTCATTGGGCAAGGACCAAAACGGCAACGACGTGTACCTGCGCGACATCTGGCCAACCACCAAAGAGGTGGCAGAGCTGGTCGAGGCGACGGTGACGCGCGAGGCGTTCCAGAGCAAATATGCCGACGTGTTCAAAGGCGACGAAAAGTGGCGCGGCGTCGATACCACCGACAGCCTGACCTATGACTGGCCAGCCAGCAGTACCTATGTGCAGAATCCACCCTATTTCGAAGGGATGGGCCACGAGGCAGGCGTGATTTCCGACGTGAAAGACGCCCGCGTCCTGGCGATTCTGGGCGATATGATCACCACCGATCACATCTCGCCCGCCGGATCGTTCAAAGACACCACCCCTGCCGGAACATACCTGATCGACCGGCAAGTGGCGCCACGCGAATTCAATTCCTACGGATCACGCCGGGGAAACCACGAGGTGATGATGCGCGGCACCTTTGCCAACATCCGCATCAAGAACGAAATGCTGGATGGTGTCGAGGGTGGTTACACCGTCGGGCCGGACGGTGCGCAGGCGTCGATCTATGACGCCGCAATGGCCTGGCAGGACCAGGGCACGCCATTGGTGATCTTCGCGGGCGAACAATATGGCGCAGGTTCCTCGCGCGACTGGGCGGCCAAGGGCACGGCGCTGTTGGGGGTCAAGGCGGTGATCGCGGAATCGTTTGAACGCATCCACCGCTCCAACCTGGTGGGCATGGGCGTTATCCCGTTTGAATTCACCAACGGCGACACCCGCAAATCCCTGGGGCTGACCGGCACCGAAACCGTGTCGATCACCGGGCTTGAAGGCGATCTCAAACCGCAATCGACGGTGCCCTGCACAATCACCTTTGCCGACGGAACGGTGAAGGCGATCACCCTGAAATGCCGGATCGATACGGCGGTCGAGGTGGAATATATCGAAAACGGCGGCGTCCTGCATTACGTTCTGCGCAACCTCGCCAAGGTCGCCTGATCAATCGACCCACAACTTTACACCTGCCAAGTGGCACCACGTTCAAGACTCAAGACGCGTGTCAACGGCAGAGCAAAAGAGGACCAAAGGGCAGTGCAAAATTTTGCACCTTTGGCATTGGCGTGATGAGGGCAGCCGCGCTCCAGCATCCGGGCAATCGCACTTGTGAAATAGCTGGCGGTTGCCGGGATGCTTTGGCCCAGAAGACTACCTTCGCCATTCATCTCCAGGATAAGGACAGCGTGGGTCAGACGATCGGAAAATGTACCAGTCAGGCGTTATGTTATGACCTGAGGGTTTCAGTCCAGTCATGAGGCTGTGCAGAATTAATGCCCAACGTGGTTGAGCGATCTCGAGTGTGTTGAGGTTTGCATTGAACGCCTCCTCTGCTTCCGGTTGTTATACCAATCGACCCACTTCAGCGTTTCCCATTCGATTTCGCGCATCGATTTCCAGGGGTCGATCTGGTTGATGACCTCGGTTTTGAACAGGCCAATGACGCACTCGGGTGAATACGGCTTTGATGTCTGCTTTTCGTGTGTCTGTTCCATAACAGGCAATCCTCCGAGAGTTTTGCCCTCTGGTAAACCCGGGGCGGTTCGCATGGAGGCATCAGAATGGTGCGATCATGACGCTGGCAAAGCTGGCCATCGATACCGGCTACAAGTTCGCCGCCGTTTATGCATTGGTGCGCAAGCAGGGCATCGCGCAGGTTGCACCTGTGAAAGGCATGGCAAGGGTTCAACCGCGCGACGCCAGTGTCGGGACCGACCTACGTCGATGCCATGGTGAATGGCCTCAAACTTTAACGCGGCGCGCGGCTCTGGACGGTAGCGACGGCCACCTTCAAGGCCGAAACCTATCGCCACCTGCAGATCGAAAGACCGTCATAGCTCGACGCGCCCGTCCCTGCGGGCACGATCCACCTGCCCGACTTTGCGGACAGCGAATGGCTGAAACAGCTGGTGGCCGAGCAGCTGGTCACGATCCGCGACAAGCGCGGCTATGCCCGGCAGGACTGGCAGAAAATGCGCGAGCGCAACGAGGCCCTCGGCACCCGGGCTATGCGCGCAAGGCGGCGTGGATTCTCGGGGCAGATCGCTTCGATGAGTGGATTCGGCGGCAGTTGGAGAAACAGGCGGGGGTCGAGACCGTCGCTGCCACGCCCAACGCAGATCCCAAGAAACCGACAGCCCAGCAAGCCGGGGAAGTGACAACGCCAAGGCGGCGCGCCTGAAAGAGCAGCGCGTCCAAATACACGGCATGAGCAAATCCCGATGATCCTCGATGACCTGAAATCCCGCCGCAGCGCGTCTGGCCGCGCGCTGCAGCGGCACGTGGTCGATCAGCTATGACGCGGCAAGACCGTGAACTGCAGCTCGGACGCTGAACTGACCGCCGCAATCGGCGACGTTGAACGGCACATTGTTCCGGCAGTCGAATCAAATTGTGCGAAACGCGCAGGCACGCCAGAACTTTTGCGACACGTCCCTGCCCTCTTGCATTGCGCGCTCTGAGGGCCTAGATTAGGAGACGTCAGAGCAATCTGACTATGGTAATAAACGCGCAGGTAATAAGCGGATTGGACCCGGGGGCGGTACCCGGCGGCTCCACCAAATGTCCCTTGTTGGGGGAATATGGGGCCGAAACAGGATCGACAAACGTTCAAAGCTGTTTGCTTTTACTCGGTGAGGTACCACCGTTATCGGTCCGTAACGCATAATTGCCAACAACAATCATGCTCCGGTCGCAGTCGCAGCGTAAGCTGTCATTGTTACCAAATCTGAAGTCCTTGCCCCTAGCAGGGTAAGGCGGGGTTCGCAGGCACCTGGCAACAGAAGCCTGCACTTCAATTTCCCAGACTCGAAAAACTTTGCTTCAGGCGATCCTGTGTCCTTTTTCTTACGGTTTTGTAGCGGCTTTATTCATACAAATTCCGACATGGCGCGGCTCATTGCGTTTCAAGGTCAGCGGATGACGGTTGTCGCGCGCAAGTATCGAGAGACCGGCCTTGGCTGTCGCGGATTGCGCACAGCCCGGTGTTCATGCCGCCAAGGCCAAGACCGACCTGTGCCAGTCCCGACGCGCAACCCGGAACTGGCAGTCCGCCTGGATCAGATTTCCTCGCGCACCTGGGCATAGGTCAGCACGGCAAAAATGCCGGTACCGCCCAGCACATTTCCGGCAAAGGCAGGCAGAATGCCGCCGAAAACGGCTGCGCCGATTCCCAATTCACCGCGCGCGACAAGGATGAACAGTTCGGTCGCGCCGGCGACGACATGCGACATTCCCCCCAACCCGATGACATAGGTGACGATGACGATCATCATAACCTCGCCCGCGCTTTCCGTACGCGGCAGGATCCAGACAAGCGCAGCAATCAGGAACCCGGCGGGAACCCCCCATGTAAAATGTTCGAGCGGCGTCGCCTGCGCGTAATGGCGCGAAACGGCAAGGATGCCGTCAAGCCGGATATCCGGCAGGATGTGGCCAAAAACCAGCACAAGCGCCGCGGCTGCACAGCCCACCATATTGGCGGCGAAAACAATGCCCCACAGCCGCGCTGTCTGCAAAAGCTTGCACCACGTCGGT
>JAACVA010000096.1 GCA_009992615.1 Rhodobacterales bacterium | reverse complement strand
CGATGTTCTGATCGGTGACGATGGTGACAATCTGATCAACGGCAGGGGGGGTGATGATTTGATCCGCGGCCTGCCCGGCAACGACAGCCTGAACGGCGATGACGGACAGGACTATATCTTCGGGGGGGCCGGCAATGATCTTGTCGATGGCGGTGAAGGCGACGACATCGTTATTGCCGGTGGTGGCCGGGATGACGTTCAGGGCGGCGCCGGTGCCGATGGTATTTTTGGCGGTGACGGTGCAGATACATTGCTGGGCAATGCGGGTGACGATTTCATCGACGGCGAAATTGACCGCGACTTTATAGATGGCGGTGATGGTGACGACGTGCTGTTGGGCGGCGATCAGAGCGATATCATTCTCGCTGGGTCGGGCAATGACGCGATCGACGGTGGTCTTCATGCTGATTCGCTGGAAGGTCAGGACGGCGATGATACGATGATCGGTGGTGAGGGTGACGATTTCATTAATGGCGGGGCTGGTGATGATCTTATCTCCGGTGGAATTGGCCGCGATCGTATTTTTGGTGGTGACGGCGCCGATTCGATCCGTGGTGGCGTGAACGAGGATGAATTGTTGGGCGAGGCCGGAAACGACACCCTGTCAGGCAGCAATGACGCCGATACACTGTGGGGCGGAGCAGACGACGATCTGCTGTTCGGCGGATTTGGCAGTGACGAAATGTCAGGCGGAACAGGCAATGACGTTCTGGTTGGGATGCAGCGGTTGGCGTCTGGCCTCGACGGCGATGCCGGCGATATGATTGACGGCGGAGAGGGGGCAGACACGCTGTTCGGCGGCAATGATGATTTGCTGTTGGGCGGTGCGGGGGCCGATGTCTTTGCCGCAGGCACATGGGTCAGCAATGCTGCGCCACTGCCCGAGGTGACGGATTACAACCCAACCGAGGACGCCCTGGTGGTGCTTTACGATCCGGCGACGACGCCCAGCCCGGTCATCACCGTTTCGCCCAACGGATCCGGCGCAGATGCGCTGGTCATGCTGAACGGTGCCGGCGTCATGGTGGTGGCAGGCGCGGGCGCCACTCTGACTGTTGGCGATGTGACGCTGATGGAACAGGATTTCGACTTTGACGAGCGGACTGTCAATGACATACCAATCGAGCTGACCTCCGGTGCGGCCACCCAAGGCACCGCGACTGCCGGCGTGTACTAGGGGGAGACTGTCTTGAAGTACGTCTGATAGATTGACACCTGTGCCGTGTGATCTGTGGAAATCCACGCAACAGATTCAGCGGCGCGCCTTCGCCCGCCTCGTATACCGGCAACCCGACCGCATCCAAAACGATCCGACGGCGGTTGAACCCTGTGATCCCGCTTTTCATGTCATCCCTGCGGTCCGGGCCTGCGTCCCGCGCAAATTAACCTAAAATCAGGAATTATTTCGACACCTGACGTAAACCAGAACATAATATGAAACAGGCGTATTGGTCACCCATCTGGATTTCGCAATGTTGGCAGGTTTCTTGTTTCTGGGCATTCTTGCCGCCTCGTCGTTGCCCGACATGATGGACTTGTGGCGCGCCGACACCGGTGACGATGGGTCGGACGCCGAAAGCCCGGATGAGGCCGAGCCGGAACAAGAGGTGGCGGAAATTCTGTCCGGGCCCGAACCTGAGCCCGAATTAAGTGCGGCGGCACCCGCGTCCGAAGCCCGCGATCCGGCCGAGGGCGAGGATATGTTCGTCGATCCCGAACCTGGTGAAACGGCGGTTGAGGCGTTCAATCCCGGCGTCGATTCACTGACCATCGTTCTGCCCGATGAGGCCCAGGAATTTTCTGCCCACGATGCCACCGACGATCAGGCGGCCTATCTTGGTTACGAGACCGCCGAAGGATCGGTTCAGATCGCCTTTCCGGGGCTGGATACCGTGCCGGTCAGTGATATTTTCCTGCGGGTTTACGATGCCGCCTCTCCGACGTTGGACGCCGACATCGCGCTGTCGCAGTTGATCGACGATGATGTCTATGACGAAGATGATACGGGCGGGGCATTGACGCTGATACCGGTTGATCCCACGCTGCCTGACGATCCGGCTTTGCCGCCGCAGGGCGAAGGCACTGTTTTGACCCCGGTCACAGATGACCCGCTGTCCGAAGAGGCTGAGGCGTTGGCTGAGTTGTTTTTGCGCGATGGGGCGTCGCCGGTCGGTCTGACCGGCGGGGCGTCGGACATCGAACGCCTGAGCGACGGCGCCGACACCCTGACGCTGTCCGATGCGGGTGATCCCGGCAACATGCGTCTTGACGAGGCCGCGCCGGTGCTGTCGGGCAATGCGGTTGCGGTGGTCGATCTGGCGGCGGGCGATGATGTGCTGACCACAGGAGGTGGGGCGAGCTATGGGTTTGGCGGCTTGGGGGATGACATCCTGACCGCTGGTTCTGGCGCGGCGGCGCTGTTCGGCGGTGACGGCAATGATTTGCTGACCGGTGATCCGGCAGGTGGGCGCGGCTATCTGCATGGCGGTGCCGGTGACGACACGGTGATCGGCGGGTCGGCAGACGCATGGCTGGACGGGGGCGAACACGGCGAGGCTGCAAGCGGGCCGGGCGGTGACGACCGGATCACCGGCGGTGCCGGTGATGACACCCTGCGCGGCGGGCTGGGTGCGGATCTGCTTGTGGGTGGTGCGGGCAACGATGTGATCGACCATCGCGGCACCGATGCGGAACGGATCATCGCCGAGCGACACGAATTTGCATGGCACATCGACGGCGCACCCGACACGCTGGATGGCGGCGCTGGCAACGACACCTTGTCCTTTGATCTCGGCGATCTGGTGATCGGCGGCGCGGGCGACGATGTGATGTGGCTGTACGCTGACGCCGCCGCGCCCGCCGCAGGGATGGCCGAGATTGCCGATTTTACCCCGGGCGAGGATTTTCTGCGCATTTCGCTGAATCCGCAGATTTCGGCCGCCGGTGTTGTCGATATTGCGGTGTCCGAGGATGGTCAGGACGGGTTGGTGCAGGTCGACGGCGTAACCGTCGCCATTCTGCGGGGCGCCCCGAACCTCAGTCTGACCGATATTTATGTGGAAACCGCGCCCGACGTGTTTCCCGCCGGTTGATCGGGCGGGTCTGGCCCGGCCATGGCACGACCCTTTCCATTCAGGCGAAACTGCGGTATTGCCCAAGCATCTTGCACACGCCAGGCGCCCGGACCCAGCGCCTTACAAGATACCGGGGTCAGGGGGAATTCGCCCCCTACGCAATGGCCTGAGGGCCGACATGAGGAACTTACATGTTCAACATTACGACGAAAAGCATCCAGTGGGGCGACGAGACGCTGACACTGGAAACCGGCAAGATTGCCCGACAGGCCGACGGTTCGGTCATCGCCACACTGGGCGAAACCAGCGTCATGGCCAACGTGACCTTCGCAAAATCCGCCAAGCCGGGGCAGGACTTTTTTCCGCTGACCGTTCATTACAATGAGAAATACTATGCCGCGGGCAAGGTGCCGGGTGGGTTCTTCAAGCGCGAAGCGCGCCCGACCGAAAAAGAAACCCTGACCAGCCGCCTGATCGACCGTCCGATCCGTCCACTGTTCGTGCCCGGTTTCAAGAACGAGGTTCTGGTGATCTGCACCGTTCTGTCCCATGATCTGGTCAACGATCCCGACATGGTGGCGATGATTGCCGCCAGTGCCGCGCTGACCATTTCTGGCGCGCCGTTCATGGGCCCGATCGCCGCCTGCCGCGTTGGGTTTGTCGATGGCGAATACATCCTGAATCCCGACATGGATGACATGCACAACCTGAAGCTGAAGCCTGAACAGCGGTTGGATCTTGTGGTCGCCGGCACCAAAGATGCCGTTATGATGGTTGAGTCCGAGGCCTATGAACTGACCGAGGCCGAGATGTTGGGCGCGGTGAAATTCGCCCATGACGCGATCCAGCCGGTGATCGACCTGATCATCGACCTGGCCGAGGATTGCGCGAAAGAGCCGTTCGATTTCCACCCCGTCGATTACAGCGATCTGTACAGCGCCGTCAAAAAGACCGGCGAAACCCAGATGCGCGCCGCCTTCGCCATCACCGACAAGCAGGAGCGCACCACCGCAATCTCTGCTGCCGTCGATGCGATCAAATCGACGTTGACTGACGATCAGAAATCCGACGAAAATCTTGGCTCGGCGATCAAGAAACTTGAATCGTCAATCCTGCGCGGTGACGTGGTGAAATCGGGCAAGCGGATCGACGGGCGCGACACGAAAACCGTGCGTCCCATCGTCTGTGAAACGGGCATCCTGCCGCGTACCCATGG
This sequence comes from Rhodobacterales bacterium, assembly GCA_009992615.1. Classification (GTDB taxonomy): domain Bacteria; phylum Pseudomonadota; class Alphaproteobacteria; order Rhodobacterales; family Rhodobacteraceae; genus Oceaniglobus. The sequence goes on along the minus strand of JAACVA010000096.1, from coordinate 6,121 downwards.
TTCGGCGCTGTTCACGCGTGGCGAAACCCAGGGTCTGGTCATCACCACCCTTGGCACCGGCGACGACGAACAGATGATCGACGCGTTGCAGGGCATGTACAAATCGAACTTCCTGCTGCATTACAACTTCCCCCCCTATTCGGTGGGCGAGGTGGGGCGCTTTGGCCCTCCGGGGCGGCGTGAAATCGGCCATGGCAAACTGGCCTGGCGGGCGTTGCAGGCAGTTTTGCCCGCCGCGACCGATTTCCCCTATACCATCCGCGTGGTGAGCGAGATCACCGAATCCAACGGCTCGTCCTCGATGGCATCGGTTTGCGGTGGTTCTTTGTCGATGATGGATGCGGGCGTGCCGCTCAAGGCGCCAGTGGCCGGTGTGGCCATGGGTTTGATCCTTGAGGATGACGGCAGCTATGCCATCCTGACCGACATTCTGGGCGACGAGGATCACCTCGGCGATATGGATTTCAAGGTTGCCGGCACTGCCGACGGCATCACCAGCCTGCAAATGGACATCAAGGTTGCCGGTATCACGCCGGAGATCATGGAAAAGGCGCTGGCCCAGGCCAAAGACGGGCGTCTGCACATTCTGGGCGAGATGAACAAGGCGCTGTCCGGCGCCGCCGCGTTCAGTGCCTATGCACCCAAGATCGAAACCATGCAGATCCCGGTGGACAAGATCCGCGAAGTGATCGGATCGGGTGGCAAGGTGATCCGCGAAATCGTCGAAGTATCGGGCGCCAAGGTCGATATCAACGACGACGGTGTCATCAAGATCGCCAGCTCGAACGCCGAGTCGATCAAGAAGGCATATGATCTGATCTGGTCGATTGTGGCTGAGCCGGAAGAAGGCCAGATTTATAAGGGAACGGTCGTCAAACTGGTTGATTTCGGGGCCTTCGTGAACTTCTTCGGCAAGCGTGATGGCCTTGTGCATGTCTCGCAAATCGAGAACCGCCGCCTGAACCATCCGTCCGACGTGCTGAAGGAAGGCCAAGATGTGTGGGTAAAGCTTTTGGGCTTTGACGACCGCGGCAAGGTGCGGCTTTCGATGAAAGTGGTTGATCAGGCCACCGGCGAACCCGCCAAGGCCGAAGAAAACGCTGAATAAGGCGCGACATGACGGGGGGCTGAGGTGAAAAGCTCGGCCCCCCCCGGATAGGCTGGTTCAGGGAAACAAGAGGGTTGGCCACGCGGTGGCCAGCCCATTTTTGTATGGAACCCGTGCTGAGCCCGATTCTGGGCGCAGTGCCAGAGACCAAAACCCGGGCCTTTGCGCGGCAGCGCGTGCTATTGCTGTTCTGGCACCAGCACTTCTCGTTTGCCCACATGGTTGGCTGACGAAACGACGCCTTCGTCCTCCATCTGCTCCACCAGGCGCGCGGCCTTGTTATAGCCGATGGCAAGTTTGCGCTGGATATAGCTGGTCGAACACTTGCGATCCTTGATGACGATCGCCACCGCCGTGTCGTACAGCGCATTTTCGAGGTCGTCACCACCGCCCAGACCCAGCACCGCGTCGATGCTGCTTTCCTTGTCTTCGCTCGGCCCTTCAACAACCCCCGACATGTAATCCGGTGGGCCGAAACCCTTGAGATAATTTACGATTTCTTCGACTTCTTCATCAGAACAGAAAGGCCCGTGGACGCGCACGATCTTCGATCCGCCCGCCATGTACAGCATGTCACCCATGCCCAACAATTGTTCGGCGCCCTGTTCCCCCAAAATGGTGCGGCTGTCGATCTTCGATGTCACCTGGAAAGAAATCCGGGTGGGAAAGTTCGCCTTGATCGTGCCGGTGATCACGTCAACCGACGGGCGCTGCGTGGCCATGATCAGGTGAATGCCGCTGGCCCGCGCCATTTGTGCCAGACGCTGGATGCAGGCCTCGATCTCTTTGCCCGCCACCATCATCAGGTCGGCCATCTCGTCGACGATGACCACGATGAAGGGCAATACCTCGGGCTGGATCTCTTCCGTCTCGAATACCGGTTCGCCGGTGTCGTCATCAAACCCGGTTTGCACCGTGCGGCTGAACATTTCCTCTTTCTCAAGGGCTTCGCGTACCCGGCCATTATAACCTTCGATATTGCGCACGCCCATTTTCGACATCTTGCGATAGCGGTCCTCCATTTCGCCGACGACCCATTTCAGGGCGACGACCGCCTTTTTCGGATCGGTCACCACGGGCGACAACAGGTGCGGAATGCCGTCATAGACCGACAGTTCCAGCATCTTGGGATCGATCATGATCATCCGGCACTCATCCGGCGTCAGCTTGTACAGCAGGGACAGGATCATCGTGTTGATCGCCACCGATTTGCCCGATCCCGTGGTCCCGGCGATCAGAAGGTGGGGCATCTTGGCCAGGTTGGCCACCACCGGACCGCCACCGATGTCCTTGCCCAAGGCAAGCGGCAGGCGCATCGAGCTGTCGCCGAAATCGCGCGAGGCAAGGATTTCGCGCAGTACGCACATTTCGCGGTGCACATTGGGCAGCTCGATACCGATCACGCTGCGCCCCGGCACGGTGGATACGCGGGCCGACAGGGCCGACATGCTGCGCGCAATGTCGTCGGACAGGCCGATCACCCGGCTGGCCTTCAGGCCCGGCGCCGGTTCCAGTTCGTACATCGTAACGACCGGGCCGGGGCGCACCGAGACGATTTCGCCCTTCACGCCGTAATCGTCCAGCACCGATTCCAGCATCCGCGCGTTTTGCTCCAGCGCCTCGTCCGACAGAACATGGCGCGTCACCGTGTCCGGGCTGGTCAGCAGGGACAGCGGCGGCGTCTGGTAAGCGGCGTATTCCTCTTCGAATTTCAGCGCTGGCTGGGCCTCGGATCGGGCTTGTTTGCTGGGCTGGACCGGTTTCCTGACCGGGTGTTGCACGACGCTTTTCGCGGGCTCTTCGGCAGAGCGGCGGAACATCGGCACCTCGGGGGCGGGCAGGGGGCGCGGCGCCACCAGTTCGGGTTCAGGCAGGGGCGCATCATTAAAATCCCCAATCGCCGGCGCCAACTGTCGCGCGGCGGCGGCGGGCGCAGTTTGGACTGAGGCGTATAGTTGCGCTTGTGCGCTCTGGGGCTGTGCGGCCTGCAAGGGTGGCTCGGCGGGCAGGCGCGGCGCGGTGGTGTCCAGGATCATTGGCCGAGGGCCGCGTGGGTGGCGGGCCTGCACGGGTGGTTCGGTGCGGCCGGTGGCCCCGGCCATGACGATGGGTCGCGCCCGGACACGCGACTTGATGACATCGGCAATTTTGGCCTTGATCCGGTCATCACCCGGCGCCAGGGCGGGTTCGGCCCGCAGGACGGTGGGATCGGGTGCTGGCGCGTGATCCGTATCGATCGGGCGTTTGAACAGCCCCGGCAGGCGGGTGAGCAATGACAGGCGCGGTGCAGGTTCCGCTGGCAGATCGTCGTCGAAAACGCCGTAAGGGTCATCATAGAACGGCTCGTCCTGCGTTGGCAGGCGGTCGGCGCGCAGAACAGGGGTGCGGCGTGGGGTGGTGGGCGTTGCCATCTCGGCGTCCAGCGCAGCGCGCTGGGTTGCGGCGGCTTCGGCATCGGCGCGGGCCTGAGCGCGTTTTTCAGCCAGGCCCGCCGTGGCGGTCTGGGCCGCGCGCAGACCGACAATGGCCCCCTTGCCGAGGCCCATCGCGCCGTGCCCCAGCGCGTTCATGATCATGTCGTAACAGCGCACAACCGACAGCATGAGGAAGGCCAGCAGATGCCGCAGTTCGGACGCGGTAAAACCAAGCACGAACAGCCCCATCGCCAAGGTCGCCACCGCCACGGTCAGCGCCATGACCTTCAGCCCGAAGGTGGCATTCACCGGCACGACGCCCAGAACGGCGCCCAGGATCGTGTCCCCGAAAAGCCCGCCCAGACCAAAGTAATGCGTCCAGCCTTCGGGTGGCTGGTGGGTTGAAACGTAAACGGCGGCCAAGGCAATGGCGAGAGGCGCGAAAACCAACCGTTGGCTGGCGCGGTCTTCGCCCCAATGGGCCACAAAGCGCAGCCCCCAGACGGTGAACACCACGGGAAAACCCCATGCGCCCCAGCCCACAATGTTGAACAGCGGCGCGGCGATCGACGCGCCAAAGCGGCCCAGCAGGTTCTTCGCCTGTTCGCTGGTGGCCGAAAACCACGACGGATCGTCCGGCACGTAAGACCCCAGCAGCAGGGCGGTCATTACGCCGGCAGCGATCAACGCGATTCCCAACAGCTCTTTTCCACGCCGTTCAAGGGCGGCCTGGGTGTTGCTGTCGAAAAGCGGATCCCGCTGTCTGGTCTGATACGCCATGTTACCCGTTCCTCAAGTGAAGAGACAGTCGCGCAACTGTTCAAGCCCGCGCTGCATTTCTTGTTCCGGGGCGACCATGGCCACCCTGATATACCCCTTGCCGGGGTTTTGTCCGCCCACATCCCGCGCCAGATAGGCGCCGGGCAACACCCGCACGCCGGTTTCACGCCACAGCCGAACGGCCGCCGCTTCGCCGTCGTCCACCGGCAACCACAGGAAAAACCCCGCCTCTGGCGCACCACAGCCCTGGATGCCGGAAAACACCTGATCGGCGATTTCGAACTTGCGGACATATTGCGCGCGGCTGTCCTGCACATGGGTTTCGTCTTGCCACACCGCCGCCGCCGCCATTTGCAACGGCAGCGGCAAGGGTGCACCCGCATAGTTGCGCAGCTGTTTCAGGGCGCTCAGGTTCTTCGCGCCCGACGCCACAAACCCCGACCGCAGGCCCGGCAGGTTGCTGCGTTTGGACAGCGAGTGAAAAATCACCACGCGGTCAGGATCCGCGCCCATGTCGTGGGCAATCTGCAAGGCGCCCACCGGGGCGCTGTGGCGGTAGATTTCAGAATAACATTCATCGGCAAAGATGCGGAAATCATGTTTCTCGGCCAGCGCGACAAGGTCGCGCCAATAGTCGGCACCGGCCACCGCGCCCTGGGGGTTGGACGGTGAACAGAGATAGGCGATGGCCGTGCGGTCAAGCACATCACGCGGCAAACCGGCATAGTCGGGCAGAAATCCGGTGGCGGAGGTGGCGGGCACATAAACAGGCTCGGCCCCTACGGCCAGGGCGGCGACGGCATAGACCTGATAAAACGGATTGGGTGTCAGAATCACTGGCGCCTTGGCGTTCTTCGTCTCGGGGCACAGGGCAATGGCCGAGTTGAACAGCCCTTCGCGCGTGCCGTTCAACACCATGATCTGCGCCGCCGGGTCCAGCGCAACGCCATAGCGCCGCTGCACCCATCCGGCGATGGCGGTCAACAGTTCTGGCGTGCCTTCATTGGGGGGGTATTTGCCAAACCCGGCGGCATTGTCGGCAATCACCTGGGCAATCCAGTGGGGAAAGGCATGGCGCGGCTCGCCAATGGTCATATGCACGGGGGAACCGCCCGGCGCATGGGCATCCAGAAGGGTGCGCAGACGCGGGAAAGCATACTCAGGCAGGTTTGAAAACCTCTGGGGGTACTGCATCATTGCCTCGATATACCGGGGTCGTATCGCCCCTTTGTGGCGACGATAACCGAAGGGTGCGCGCCGGGTCCACAAAAGCCCCGGCATTTCCACAGTTTGGCCCGACGGGTGTGTCTTTCAGGCCAAGGCCGCTTGCGCCGCGTGGCCCAGCCGCAACAGCCGGTGTTCGCTTCCCGGCGCACTTTGCAAGGTTATGCCGACGCTGGGGGTTCCGCTGGGCAGGGTCAGGGCGCACAGGCCCATCAGGTTGCCGATACGGGTGTTGCGCAGAGTCAATAGATTGGCGTTGACGAAATAGTCCGTCTCGGTTTCCAACCGCGCGCGGTTGGGGGGCATGATCGGGCAGGTGGGCAGCAAAACGGCGTCATATTCGGCCGTGGCGGCGGCATAGGCGGCGCGGCAGGTGTCGAGAATGCGCCAGGACGCCACATAATCAGGGGCGCTGGTGGCGGCCCCGCCGCGAAACCGCTCGCGCACCTGATCGTGCATCGCATCCGGGTTGGCCTCGATGACATCGCGCCAGACGCCATAGGCTTCAGAGGCAAACAGATGCTTTGACTGGGCCATCGCAAGGTGCACCTCGGCGATCGCAGCGCGGCGAATCACGGCACCTGCGGCCTGCAAC
>JAACVA010000308.1 GCA_009992615.1 Rhodobacterales bacterium | reverse complement strand
CTTCAAGGCGACGCAAATCGCAGCGCCAATACCGCGGCTGCCTCCGGTTACAAGGGCTGTGCGTGTCATAGGGTCTCCTCCCGGTGTCGTTGAAATATAATTACCATAAATAAAACGCCCACGCAATTATATTGCGCAGGCGTCACCATTACCACCTTTCAATCAGCGTTCGAGGCAAAGCGCGATGCCCATTCCCCCACCGATACACAGGGTTGCAAGACCCTTCTTTGCATCACGACGAACCATTTCGAACAGCAGGGTGTTCAGCACCCGCGCGCCCGAAGCACCGATGGGATGACCGATTGCAATGGCGCCGCCGTTCACGTTGACAATTTCAGGGGCCCAACCCATTTCCCGGTTCACCGCACAGGCTTGCGCTGCAAAAGCTTCATTTGCCTCTACCAGATCAAGGTCGGAGACTTTCCAACCTGCCTTTTCCAGTGCCTTTTTCGAGGCGCTGACCGGACCGACCCCCATGATTGCCGGATCAACCCCGGCGGTGCCATAGCTGGCGATGCGGGCCATGGGCGTGAGGCCACGACGCTCTGCCTCTTTGTCGGACATCAACAGAACGCCAGCAGCGCCATCATTCAGGCCGCTGGCGTTGGCGGCGGTGACGGTTCCGTCTTTGGTGAAGGCGGGGCGCAGTTTCTGCATCGCATCGAGGGTGGCACCATAGCGGATGAATTCGTCTTTATCGACTACCGTGTCACCTTTGCGGCCTTTGACCGTATAAGGAATGATTTCGGCCGCAAACCTGCCGGCGACCTGGGCCGCTTCGGCCTTGTTCTGGCTGGCGACGGCGAATTCGTCCTGCTGCGCGCGAGAGATTTGCCACTGTTGCGCAACGTTTTCGGCGGTCTGGCCCATATGGTAACCGTTGAAGGCATCCCACAGGCCATCCCTGATCATCGAATCGATAAATTGAAGATCACCCATTTTTTGACCCGGCCGCAGGTTTTGGACATGGGGTGACATCGACATGTTTTCCTGACCACCTGCCGCAACGATGGCAGCGTCGCCCAATTGGATGTGCTGAGCGCCCAGCGCCACGGCACGCAAGCCCGAACCGCATACCTGGTTGACACCCCAAGCAACCGATTCGATGGGCAGGCCGGCCTTGATATGTGCCTGGCGTGCCGGGTTTTGCCCCTGACCGGCGGTCAACACCTGACCCAGGATGGTTTCACTGACCTCCGCCTTGTCGATCCCGGCGCGGGCAACGATGCCCTCCAAAACGGCCGCGCCCAGATCATGGGCTGCAACATTTGCGAAAGAGCCCAGAAAGCTGCCCACCGCCGTGCGGCCCGCAGATACAATTACGACATTGGTCATTGAAAACCTCCTTGGTTCCTACGTCGCGCCCGGGGCCAAACCCCCGGGCAGGTACATCGCAACGTTAGGCATTCATCAAGCAAAGCACAACGGGATCAGGCACGCTTTTCCTCTTCGCAGGATTCCCACCGGGCGCGGATTGTGGGCGCGCCGAAGTAATAGCCTTGCAAACAATCGACACCGATTTTTGTCAAATAGGTGGCGTCCTCGCTGGATTCGACGAATTCGGCCACCGTCACCATGTCGAAATGGCGCCCGATGGACAACAGAGCCTTCACCAAAGCCTGATTGTCAGGGTTGTGGGCGATGCCGCGGATGAACTGACCATCAATCTTGAGGATGTCAAAATACAAATCCTTCAGATAACGCAGCGAGGTGTAGCCGGCGCCAAAATCATCGATCGCAAAACTGACACCCCGGGTCTGAAGATCGGACATGAACTCTTGCACCACATCGGGCATCGAAATGGCCGAACTTTCGGTGATCTCCAGGATCAGACGTTCCCCCAAGGTGGGATCGGCACGCAGATGTTCGTCGATCACCGCAATCCACCGGGGATACCCGATG
>JAACVA010000307.1 GCA_009992615.1 Rhodobacterales bacterium | reverse complement strand
GCCTGGCAAACACCATCTCCTTGGGACCAACCTCGACCGGGCGCCCGAGATACATCACGATCACATCGTTGGCCATATGGCGCACCACCGAGAGATCATGGCTGATGAAGAGATAGGCCAACCCCAGCCGATCCTGCATATCGACCAGAAGGTTGAGGATCTGGCTCTGGATCGACAGATCGAGCGCCGAGACCGGTTCATCGAGCACCAGCACCTTGGGCTCCAGCATGAGCGCCCGCGCCACCGCGATGCGCTGGCGTTGCCCGCCAGAAAACATGTGCGGATAACGGTCATACTGTTCCGCGCGCAAGCCCACCATCCGCAGCATCTCGCGCGCCAGACGGGTGCGCTCGGCGGCATTGATATCGGGACGATTGATCTTGAGCGGTTCTTCCAGGATCGCCCCGACCCGTTGGCGCGGGTTGAGCGAGCCATAGGGATCCTGAAACACGATCTGCACCGAGGTGCGCAGCCTGGCATAATGATGCGGCTCGGCCTCGGTGCCATCAATGCTGAACGTGCCCGAGGTCGGCGCCTCGATCATCGTGACCAGCCGCGCGAGGGTGGACTTGCCGCAGCCCGATTCGCCCACCACCGCCAGGGTCTTGCCCGCCTCAAGACTGAAACTCGCCTCCGAGAGCGCCTTGACCACCTGATCCTGCCCAAAGAGACCGCCCTTGGTGTGGTAGTGCTTGGTCAGGTTGCGTGCGATGACGACAGGGCCAGTCATGCCTGCACCTCCGCGGGGACGGCGAGCGGATAATGACAGCGCGCCAACCCAAGGGCCGCCGCGGCAGGTGCTGGCGGGCGACTTCGGCAGAGGTCATCGGCGAACGCACAACGCGGCGAGAAAAGACACCCCGCGGGGCGGTCGAACTGCCCCGGCACGACGCCCTGAATGGTTGGCAGATGCCGCGTCGTGGCCCGCTCGGGCAGCGCGGCAAGAAGGGCTGCGGTATAGGGATGATGCGGCGTGCGAAAGAGATCGCGCGCCGCCTGCTCCTCGACCTTCTGGCCGGCATATTGCACGCTCACGCGCTCGGCGGTCTCGGCGACCACGCCCATGTCATGCGTGATCAGGATGAGCGCCATGCCGGTATCCTTTTGCAGGCCGGTCAGCAGGTCGAGGATCTGCGCCTGAATCGTCACATCAAGCGCGGTGGTCGGTTCATCGGCAATCAACAGCTTGGGATTGCACGACAGCGCCATGGCGATCATCACCCGCTGGTTCATCCCTCCCGACATCTGGTGCGGATAGACCCCGAGCCGCTTTTCGGGCTCCGGAATACCCACCATCTCAAAGAGTTCCACGGCGCGGGCGTGCCGGGTGGCGCGGTCCATCCCGAGGTGGATCCGCAGCGATTCCTTGATCTGGAACCCGGTCGTGAAACAGGGGTTGAGCGAGGACATCGGCTCTTGAAAGATCATCGCCATGTCCTTGCCGATGACCCGGCGGCGTTCGCGCGCCGGCATCGCGCGCAGGTCGCGACCGCCGAAGTCCAGCTTGTCGGCGGTGATCGTCGCGGTCCAGGGCAAGAGCCCCATCACCGCCAGCATTGCCACCGATTTGCCGGATCCGCTTTCGCCGACGATGGCCATGATCTGCCCGGCATCGACACTCAGATCTACCCCGTCAACGGCGCGGAACGGACCCGAGGCGGTGGCAAAGGAGACCGACAGATTGCGAATGTCCAATAGCGCCATGGCCTCAGCTCCGCTTGAGTTTGGGATCGAGCGCATCGCGCAGCCCGTCGCCCATCAGGTTGATCGCCAGCACCGTGATCAGGATCGCCAGCCCCGGAAAAGTCACCACCCACCACGCCCGCAGAATGAATTCCCGCGCCTCGGCCAGCATCGTCCCCCATTCCGGCGTC
>JAACVA010000242.1:6598-10683 GCA_009992615.1 Rhodobacterales bacterium | reverse complement strand
CGCCCCCACCACCGGCCCGAACAGCCGCGCAACGCCCCCCAGAATAACGAACACCATGATTTCGCCGCTCATCTGCCAGGAAAACATCGTCGGGCTGACAAACCGGTTCAGATCGGCGAACAATGCCCCCGCCAATCCGGTCACCATGCCCGAGATCGCAAAGGCGATCAGCCGCAGCCGATAGGGCGCGAGGCCAACGGTTTCGACCCGCACCGCCGATTGCCGCGCCGCGTTCAGCGCCAGACCGAACTGCGACCGGGCAATCTGCCAGTGCAGCGCCAGCCCCGCAAACAGCAAGACAAGGCACAGCCCATAGAACTGGACCGGCACAAGGGTGTTCATGCCGGGAAATCCGTTGCGCACATAAATCGACAGGCCATCCTCGCCGCCATAGGCAGGCCAGGAAATGGCGAAGTAGAAAAACATCTGCCCGAAGGCCAGCGTGATCATGATGAAATACACCCCCGCCGTCCGCAGGCTCAGCGCGCCGATGGCCAGCGCCGCCAGCCCCGAAGCGGCCAGCGCCACCAGCCAGATCACCGGCATGGATTTCGTGCCGGTGACCGTGAAGGCGCCCTGCCAGATCGGATCGAAAGCCTGGGCGTGGCTGGCCAGAATACCCATGGCATACCCACCGATGCCAAAGAACACGGCATGCCCCAGGCTGACCAGACCGCCGATGCCAAGCGCGATGTTCAGCCCGACACCGGCCAGGGCCAGGACCACCGCGCGGGTCGCCAGCGTGATCAGGAACGGCTCGTCCAGCCAAAGCGCATACAGCGGAAACCCGATCAGCCCGACGGCGATCAGCGCGTTGAACCCGCGCTCGCTCATGCCCGCACCCCGAACAGCCCGGACGGGCGCCAGACCAGCACCGCCGCCATCAACAGATAGATAAGCATCGCGGCCAGCGCCGATCCGACGCTGGCCGCCGCCGACGGATCAAGGACCAACCCGAACAGCCGCGGCAGCAAAAGCCCACCCAGCGTGTCGGTCACCCCGACCAGCAGCGCCCCGATCAGCGCGCCCTTGATCGACCCGATGCCGCCGATCACGATGACGACAAAGGCAAGGATCAGCACCGGTTCACCCATGCCCACCTGAACCGACTGGATCGCCCCCACCAGCGCCCCCGCCAGCCCGGCCAGCGCGGCCCCCAGCGCGAACACAAAGGTGTAAAGGCGCGAAATATCCACGCCCAGCGCCGCAATCATTTCACGGTCGGCCTCGCCGGCCCGGATACGGATGCCGACGCGGGTGTGACCGATCAGCAGGTGCAGCCCCAGCGCCACCGCCAGCCCGACGCCGATCAGCGCCAGCCGATAGGCCGGATACTGGATCCCACCGGGCAGCAGGACCGGCCCCGACAACCAGGCCGGAATGTTCAGGTACAACGGAAAAGACCCAAACAGCCAACGCGTGCCCTCGGAAAAGATCAGGATCAGCGCAAAGGTGGCCAGCACCTGATCCAGATGGTCGCGGCCGTACAACCGCCGGATCACCAGAACCTCGACCAGCGCACCCGCCGCCGCCGCCGCCGCCAAAGCCGCAACCAGCGCCAAAAGAAACGATCCCGTCGCCCCCGCAACCGCCGCCGCCGCAAAGGCCCCCACCATGTAAAGCGAGCCATGGGCGAGATTGATCAGCCCCATCACCCCGAACACCAGGGTCAGCCCTGCCGCCATCAAAAACAGCATCACCCCGAACTGAAGCCCGTTCAGCACCTGTTCTGCCAACAAAATCAACGACATGGCGGCGCGCCTCGGGTTGGCCCGGAATCAGCACCCCGGGCCGGTACGATCACATCTTGCATTCGGCCGCATAAGCATCGCCATGATCGCTCAGGGCGGTGCCGATGATCTTGTTGGTGAACACATCGCCTTCGCGGATCACCTCGCGCACATAGATGTCCTGGATCGGGTGATTGTTGGTGTTGAACCGGAAATCACCCCGGGTGCTGGCGAAATCGGCCTGTTTCAGCGCGGCACGGAAGGCGGCGGTATCGGTGACATCGGCCTTGCCCATCGCGCTGAGCAGCAGATTGGCGGTGTCGAACCCCTGCGACGCATACAGCGACGGCAACCGGCCATATTCGGCCTCGAACGTCTCGACAAACGCCGTGTTGGTGGCGTTGTCGATGTCCTTGGACCACTGGCTGGTGTTTTTCACGCCCAGCGCGGCGGCGCCCACGGCCTGCAAGATGCCCTGATCAAAGCTGAAGGCGGGGCCGACGACCGGCAAGCCGACACCGCTGTCGGCATATTGCTTGAGGAACGAAATTCCCATGCCGCCGGGCAGGAAAAAGAACACCGAATCGGCCCCCGAGGCGCGGATCTGGGCGATCTCGGCGGCATAATCGGTCTGGCCCAATTGGGTGTAGAACTCACCGGCCAGCGCGCCCTGATACATCCGCTTGTACCCGGTCAGGGCGTCCTTGCCCGCCGGATAATTGGGGGCAAGGATGAAGGAATTGGCAAACCCCGCCGAAGTGGCATAAGCGCCCGCCGCCTCGTGCAGGTTGTCGTTCTGCCAGGCGACGTTGAAGTAATTCGGGTTGCACCCCGCCCCGGCCAGTTGCGACGGCCCGGCATTGGGCGACAGATAGAATTTTCCCTGGGCCACGGCGCCAGGCACCACGGCCATGGCAAGGTTGCTCCAGATGATGCCGGTCAGCACGTCCACCTTGTCGGACTGGATCATCTTGTCGGCCAGTTGCACGGCAATGTCCGGTTTTTGCTGATCGTCCTCGATCACCATGTCGATGTCGGTGTTGCCCGATTGCTTGACCGCCAGAAGAAACCCGTCGCGCACATCCAGGCCGAGGCCCGCACCGCCCCCCGACAACGTGGTGATCATGCCCACCTTTACAGGCTCGGCCCAGGCGGCGGTTGCGGTGGACAGGGCGGCAAGGGATGCCGCCAGCAGGCAGGATTTCAAAGACATTTCACTCTCCCGGGTGTCGGTTTGCAGCGGCCCGGAGTTTGGCCCCGGTGCCGGTGTCCCGGTTCTAGCGCAGAAAATCGCAGCGCAGAAGGCCGTTTTGCCCGGTACTGGCGCCGCGCGGCATTTTCTGTTGAAACAGGGCGGCGCAACGTTGAAAGGAAACGACAGACATGGCCCAGAACATCGCCCTGGTGGGCATCGGCAAGATCGCGGTGGATCAGCATGTGCCGGCCCTTGCCGCCAGCCCCGACTGGACCTTGGCCGCCACGGTCAGCCGGTCGGGCAGCGTGCCGGGCATTATGTCCTTCACCGATCTTGATGCGATGCTGGCCGACCGCCCCGACATTCCGGTCATTTCGCTGTGCCTGCCGCCGGTGCCGCGCTTTGCCTATGCCGAAAAGGCCCTGCGCGCCGGGCGGCACGTCATGCTGGAAAAGCCCCCCGGCGCGACACTCGCCGAGGTACACGCGCTGTCAGACCTCGCCCGCGACCGGGGCGTGACGCTGTACGCCACCTGGCACAGCCGGATGGCGGCCGGCGTGGCGCAGGCGCGTCAATGGCTGGCCGACAAGGTGGTGACGCGGGCGCGGATCACCTGGAAAGAAGACGTGCGCAAATGGCACCCCGGCCAGGACTGGGTGTTCGAACCGGGCGGCATGGGGGTGTTTGATCCGGGCAGCAACGCCTTGTCGATCCTCACCCATATCCTGCCGAAGCCAGTGCATGTCACGGCGGCAACGCTGTTCTATCCCGAAAACCGACAGACGCCGATCGCCGCCGAGGTACAGTTCAGCGGCGATGTTTCGGGCGATTTCGACTGGCGCCAGACCGGCCCGCAAACCTGGAACATTGATGTCGAAACCGCCGGGGGCAGCCTGCGCCTGTCGCAGGGTGGCGCAGCCCTGACGATCGACAGTGTCGCGCGCGAAGTCGGCAAAAACCGCGAATACCCCAGCCTTTACAGCCATATGGCCGGGTTGGTGGATCGCGGGGAAAGCGATGTCGATCTGGCCCCCATGGTGCATATCGCCGATGCGATGACGCTGGGCCGCCGCGTCACGGTGGATCCGTTCCAGTTTTGAAACCGGCGACGCCGGTCACGCCCCGGCGGGCGGCGCCAGCGTGCCGCGCAGCACGACCTG
>JAACVA010000242.1:0-6428 GCA_009992615.1 Rhodobacterales bacterium | reverse complement strand
GCACCCGCAGCCCCACCCGACGCGCCGCCACCATCGCCGCCGCCGCCAACACATCATTGCCGCAGATGATCGCTGTCGGCGCGTCCCGCTCCATCACCTGCGCAAAGCCCAAGGCGCCGGGATCCAGCAGATAGGGCGCCTCGACCACCCGGGTCAGCCGCGCGTCGGGACAGCCGGCAATGGCATCGCGCACGCCCTCCAGCCGTGCGCGCGCCCGGTCGTTGCCGGTGGTGATGCCGGCAATCATGGCGATTCGCCGGTGGCCGTGGTCCAGCACCGCGCGCGCCATGGCTGCCGCCGCGGCGCGGTTGTCGAACCCCGCGCACAGCAGCGCCGGATCGTCGGACAGACACCAGCCCAGAACATGCGGCACGTTGCGCAGCTCCAGAAACCGCCGGGTGTCTTCGGGCCGTTCGGTGCCGATCAACAACAGCCCGTCGGCACCGCGCGCCATCAGGGCGCGGATCTGTTCCCCTTCGCGCACCGGATCATACCCGCTGGTAGCAATCAAAAGGGTGACCCCGGCCGCGCCCAGTTCTTCCTGAAACGCCTGAATGCCGTTGGCGAACATGGCATTGGCCAGCGAAGGGATGATTGCGCCAACGGTGTTGGTGCGGTTCGAGGCGAGGATCCGCCCGCCGAAATTCGGGGTATACCCCAGCAGGGCGATGGCACGCTCGATCCGGTCTCGGGTGGCTTTGGCCACCTTGGCAGGGTCGTTCAGCGCACGCGATATGGTTGCCGTCGAAACCTGGGCGGCCAGCGCGACATCCTGCAAGGTTGGGGGGGTAACGCGTTTCATCCCATGACCCTATCAAATGACGCAACGGAATGTAAGGGCTTGCACTGCGGCATGTAAGCGCTTACACAAAGGCACAGCGTTACAGAATCGTTACAGGACAGGAAAACAGCATGGCCCGGGATTATTTGAAGAAAGCCACGAAAACCGCCCAGAGCGGCGCCAGCGATGTGCGCGCCACGGTGCAGGGTATTCTGGACGAGATCGAGATCGGCGGCGATGCCGCCGCCCTGCGCTTTGCCGAGAAATTCGACCAGTACAAGGGGCCGATCCTGTTGTCGGCCGAAGATATTGCTGCCGCCGCCGCGCTGGTGCCGCAAAAGCTGAAGGATGACATCGCCTTCTCCCATGACAACGTGCGCCGCTTTGCCGAGGCCCAGAAATCGACGATGACCGATGTCGAGCTGGAAATCGTGCCGGGCCTGATCGCCGGTCAGCGGGTGATTCCCTGCCGCACGGCGGGGTGCTATGTGCCCGGCGGGCGGTATTCCCATGTCGCCAGCGCGATCATGACGGTGACCACCGCCAAGGTGGCCGGGTGCGAACACATCAGCGTCTGTTCGCCGCCCCGCCCCGATATCGGCATCGCGCCGGCAATCGTGTACGCCGCCAACCTGTGTGGTGCCACCAATATCCTGGCCATGGGCGGTGTACAGGGTGTGGCCGCCATGACATTCGGGTTGTTCGGCCTGCCAAAGGCTGACATCCTGGTGGGCCCGGGCAACCAGTTCGTGGCCGAGGCCAAGCGCATCCTGTTTGGCCGCGTCGGGATTGATATGGTGGCCGGACCGACCGACAGCCTGGTCCTGGCCGATGCCACCGCCGACCCGCTTATCGTGGCGACCGATCTGGTTTCGCAGGCCGAGCATGGTTATAACTCGCCGGTCTGGCTGGTCACCGATGACCGTGCGCTGGCGGAAAAGGTGATGACCCTTGTGCCGGGCCTGATCGCCGATCTGCCCGAACTGAACCGCACCAACGCCGAAGCCGCCTGGCGCGACTATGCCGAGGTGATCGTTTGCGCAGACCGCGAGGAAATGGCAGCCACATCAGATGATTATGCCCCCGAACACCTGACCGTGCAGGCGCAGGATCTGGATTGGTGGTTGAACCGGCTGCAATGCTATGGCTCGCTGTTTCTCGGCGAGGAAACCACGGTTTCCTATGGCGACAAGGCCAGCGGCACCAACCACGTTCTGCCCACATCGCAATCGGCAAAATACACCGGCGGTCTTTCAGTGCACAAATACATGAAGATCGTCACCTGGCAGCGCGCCACCCGCGACGGCAGCAAACGTGTGGCCGAGGCGACCGCGCGCATTTCCCGACTGGAAGGCATGGAGGGGCACGCCCGCGCCGCTGATGTGCGGCTTGCCAAATACTTCCCCGGCGAGAATTTCGATCTGGTTGGAACGGATTGATCCGATGGATCCGCTATTTTCCCTCAAGGGCCGTGTTGCCTGTGTCACCGGGGCCAGCAGTGGCCTTGGCCGGGCCGCGGCCACCGCCCTGGCCGCCCGCGGTGCCCGTGTGGTGGGCCTGGCGCGCCGGGCCGAGGAACTGCGCACCTGGTCCAACGCCACTGACGGCGACACCGCCACTGTAACGGGCGACGTGGCCGACCGGGACAGCCTGCCCGATCTGGTGCGCAAGGTCGCCTATCACTTTGGCGCACCCGACATCCTTATCAACGCTGCCGGGATCAACACCCGGCAGGGGGCCGATGAGGTGACCGCCGAAGGCTGGGACGCCACGATCGCGCTGAACCTGACCGCGCCGTTCTTTCTGGCACAGGCCTTTGTGCCGGCGATGCGGGCCAAGGGTTGGGGGCGGATCATCAACTTTGCCTCGCTGCAATCGCGCCGGGCATTTCAGAACGGCATCAGCTATGGCGCATCGAAAGGCGGGGTCGAACAGCTGACCCGCGCGATGGCCGAGGCCTGGTCGAACAGCGGCATCATGTGCAATGCGGTTGCGCCGGGGTTTTTCCGCACCGAACTGACCGGGCCGGTATTTGCCAACCCCGATCTGGCGCAGCGCCACGCCATGGCCACCTGTATCGGGCGCAATGGCGAACCGGCCGATCTGGACGGGCCGATGGTGTTTTTGTGCTCCAAGGCCAGCGACTATGTGACTGGGCAGGTTTTATGCGTCGATGGGGGATATACAGCAAAATGAAGGCTTTGATTTATACCGGACCCGAGGCAATGGCCTATGGCGATGCCCCCCGCCCTGTGGCGGGGCCGGGCGAGCGGCTGATCCGGGTGGATGCCGTGGGCATTTGCGGGTCGGACATGCACGCCTATCTGGGCCACGACGACCGTCGGCCCGCCCCCCTGATCCTCGGGCACGAGGCGGCCGGTGTGGTGATTGGCGGCCCCGATGACGGACGCCGCGTGACGATCAACCCTTTGGTCACCTGTGGTGAGTGTCGCGATTGCAGGGCGGGCCGCACCAATCTGTGCGCCCAGCGCCAGATCATTTCGATGCCACCGCGCATGGGGGCCTTTGCCGAATATGTCGTGATGCCCGAGGCCAATCTGGTGACGGTGCCGGGCAATGTGCCGCTGGCCACCGCATCGCTGGCCGAGCCTTTGGCCTGTGGCTGGCACGGGGTGCGGCTGGGCGCGCGGGCGCTGTTCGACCCGCTGCCGGGGCTGGCCTGTGTGGTGATCGGCGGCGGCGCCATTGGCGTCGGCGCGGCTCTGGCGCTGGCGGCGCAGGGCGCCACCGACATCACCCTGATCGAGCCAAACGCGACACGGCGCGCCGCGCTGGACAGGATCGCCGGGTTCCGCGCCGTCGCCCCTGACGCCGCCCCCGCCTCAGGCACCGCCGATCTGGTGATCGACGGCGTGGGGTACGAGGCGACCCGCGCCCAGGCCTGTGCCCTGTCGCGCCCCGGCGGTGTGATCGTCCACATCGGCCTTGGCTCTGCCGCCGATGGGCTGGATGTGCGGCGCATGACCTTGCAGGAAATCACCTTCATCGGCGTCTATACCTATACTGCCGACGATTTCCGCGACACGGCGCAGGCCATCTTCGATGGCCGTTTCGGCGGCCTCGACTGGACCGACGAACGCCCCTTGTCCGAAGGCCAGCAAGCCTTTGCCGACATCCGTGCCGGGCGCACCAGCGCGCCCAAGACCATTCTCATCCCCGACCATCAGGAGTAACCACAGGTGTCCATTCACAAAAGGATCGTGGATGATTTCGTCGCCAACGACGTGTCATTCATCACCACAGTGCCGTGCAAACAGCTTGCCGGTGTCATCGACGAAGTCGAGGCGCGCGACGAGATTTTCCACATCCCCGCCAACAAGGAAGATGAGGGCATGGGCCTGTGCGCCGGCGCCTTCATGGGCGGCAAGCGCGCTGCGATCATCATGCAGAACACCGCCATCGGCGTGACGATCAACACCCTGGCGACGCTGACCCAGTTCTATCGGATGCCCCTGCCGATCCTGATTTCCTATCGTGGCGAGCTGCGCGAACCGGTATCGTGTCAGGTGGAAATGGCAGTGCACACCAAGGCGCTGCTGGCGCAACTGAACATCCCGACCTATCACTTCCATTGGCAAAAAGATGTGGAAGAATTCGACAACATCCTGAAATACACTTTCATGTGCAACAAACCCGTGGCCATCCTGACCGATGCCAACTTCTGGGGAGGCTATGGCGACCAATGATCCGCTCTGAAATCCTGCGCGAAATCGCGCCCATTCTTCGCCCTCATCTTGTGATCTGCAACATCGGCCTGCCCAGCCAGGAAATGCACCTGATCGACGATCAACCCACCAACTTCTATATGCTGGGCACCATGGGGCTTTCGTCGTCCATCGGCCTTGGCCTGGCGCTGGCCCAGCCGAAACAGGTGATTTCCATTGACGGCGACGGGTCGGTGCTGACCAACCTCGGCACCCTGCCGACCATCGCCAACAACGTGGCCGACAACTTCATTCTGCTGATCATCGACAACGGTTCATATGGCTCCACTGGCGACCAGCCGACCTATGCCGGCAAGAAGACACGGTTGGAGGCTGTCGCCGCAGCTTGCGGGTGCGAGGCCGTCGTGACGTGCAAGGCAGAGGAGACCGGCACCGCGCTGAAAGCCGCCCTTGCCAGTGGCAAGATGACCGTGATCGTCGCGAAATGCGACAGCGGAAACATCAAGGTGCCGGTCATCACCAAGGATCCGGTCACGATCCGTGACAGGTTCATGGCCGAAGTGGCGCGCTGACGGCGGCGATCAGGGGTGCTCGACGATCAGGCCGGCCTCGTCCAGCATCCGCTTCGCGACCTGGAAACTGTAATCCAGCGCCCCGTCCGCCTCGGGGATCGGGGGGCTGACCACCCGCGCGATGCCACACTGGATGATGGCCCGTGCGCAATCGGCGCAGGGGAAGCGGTTGACGTAGATTGTGCAGCCCTGAAGCGCCATGCCGATGCGCGCGGCATTGTAGATCGCGTTGCGTTCGGCATGCTCGCCCCAGAAGAATTTCTCGCCGCTGGCACGCTCGAAGCGCGTCTCGTCGGCATCCGATACGCCGCGTGGCAGGCCGTTGTAGCCGGTCGCGCGCACCTCGTGGCCGTCCGGTCCGACGATGACACAGCCGACATGGCGGTCGCGATCCTCGGACCACGAAGCCACATGGTCGCACAGCCCCAGGAAACGGGCGGTCCAGGTTGTCTCATCGGCCATGGCGTCACCCCGCGAACACGTAGGACGTCTTGACCACAGTGTAGAACTCGGCCGCGAAGCTGCCTTGCTCACGCGGACCGAAGCTCGATCCCTTCCGGCCGCCGAACGGCACGTGATAATCGACGCCTGCCGTCGGCAGGTTCACCATGACCATGCCGGCCTGGGCGCGACGGCGGAATTCTCGGGCGGATTTCAGATTGGTGGTGCAAATCCCCGAAGACAGGCCGAATTCGGTATCATTCGCCACGGCCACGGCTTCCTCGAGGTCGGCGACCTTGAGCACGGAGGCGGTCGGCCCGAAGATCTCCTCGCGGTTGATGCGCATGTCGTTGGTTGTGCCGAGGAACAGGGCAGGGGCCTGGAAAAAGCCCGGCGTCGCAAGCTCCAGCCTGTCGCCGCCGATCACCTCCGTCGCTTCGCGTCGCGCCAGATCCACATAGGCAAGGTTCGACGCAAGCTGCGTCTCGTCGACCACCGGCCCGATCTGGGTGGCCGGGTCGAGCGGATCGCCGACCTTGAGCGCGGTCATCGCGGCGGTCAGCGTCGCGACGAAGGCGTCATGGATGCCCGCCTGCACGATCAACCTCGAGGACGCGGTGCAGCGTTGCCCGGTGGAAAAGAATGCGCCGTTCAGACAGGCATCGACCGCCACGTCAAGATCGGCATCGTCCATCACCACCATCGGGTTCTTGCCGCCCATTTCCAGTTGCAGCTTCTTGCGCAGGCGTCCGCAGGTCTCGGCCATCCGGTTGCCGGTCTCGACCGATCCGGTAAAGGAAATCGCCGCCACGTCCGGGTGGCGGACCAATGCCTCTCCGACCACCGATCCGCGGCCGTAGACAAGGTTGAACACGCCCGGCGGGCAGCCGTTTTCGTGCAGCAGGCGGGCAATGATCTGCGCGCAGGCGGGCGTCAGGTCGGCGGGCT
>JAACVA010000241.1 GCA_009992615.1 Rhodobacterales bacterium | reverse complement strand
TCGGGCTGGCCTTGCAGGGTGATGACCCGACCCTCGGGCGTCAGGACAACATCGATGGCCGCACCGAAACCGGCCAGCATCCGCTCGGTATGATCGCGGGTCGCCTCGCGCTCGGTCACGCGGGTTTCACCGCGTGCGTTGAGCGCGGCCAGCAATACGGCGGATTTCACCTGCGCACTGGGCATCGGCACCGTATATTCCACCCCGTAAGCCTCTGGCGCCCCGACAATGGTCATCGGCAACCGCCCGCCACTGCGGCCACAGGCCCGCGCCCCGAACAGCGCCAGCGGGTCGGTCACCCGCCCCATCGGCCGACCGTTCAACGACGCATCGCCGGTGAAGGTGGCGGTGATCGGTGTCGTCGCCATGGCCCCCATGATCAGCCGGACCCCCGTACCTGAATTGCCACAGTCGATCACACCCGCAGGTTCGGCAAAACCGCCCACCCCGACGCCATGCACCGACCAGGCACCCGGCCCATGGCGCACCACCTCGGCTCCGAAGGCCTGCATCGCGCGGCCGGTGTCCAGGACATCCTGCCCTTCGAGCAGCCCGGTCACCCGGGTTTCGCCCACCGCCAGCGCCCCGAGGATCAACGCGCGGTGCGAGATCGACTTGTCCCCCGGCACCTCGGCGACCCCGTTCAGGGGGCCGCTGGGCCGTGATGTCATTGGTTGTGCTGCGCTGTGGTCTGACATGCCGATCCCTTGCAAAATCGCGCGGATACTACGCGGCGACCGGTCGGGCGCAAGACGCAATCGGCAGGTTCAGAAGAACGCCGCCAGAGGCAGCCGTGGGAAAACGCGCCGGGATCAGCCTGCGCCGTCCTCCACCGGGTCGGCAGCTTTTCGCCGGAAGGTCAGGTAATGGGGGCTGCGCCCCTCGCGCAGGGCCTTGTGCTCATAGCGGGTTGAAATCCAGTCGTCCCACGGGTTGTGCCACGCCGGCGCGGCGCCCACCACGGTGTCAAACCCCGCGCGTGGCACTTCGTGCAGTGCCTGCACGACATAGCCGGGAATATCGGTAGCCACCCGCAGGATCGCCCCCGGTGCCATGACACGGGCCAGCGGCAACAGATGTTCGGGCGTGACAAAGCGGCGCCGGTGGTGGCGCGTCTTCGGCCAGGGATCGGGGTACAGCAGGAACGCCCGTTCAATCACCCCATCGGGCAGCACATCGAACAGATCGCGCACATCGCCGGGGTGGATCGCCACATTGCACACCCCGCTGGCGCGGATCTTGGCCAGGGTCATCGCCACGGCGTTCTCGAACGGCTCGCATCCGATTAGCCCGATGTCAGGGTGCGCCTCGGCCATATGTACCAGATGTTCGCCCCCGCCAAAGCCGATTTCCAGCCACAGCGGCCGCCCCCCCAGCACCGAGGCCGGGTCCAGCGGTACACGGTCCGGGTTCACGTCCCAGCCCACCGGGCCGGGCGAAAGCGGTGCCAGATCCTCGGCCAGATAGACATGCTGGCGCGGGCGCAGGGTCTTGCCCTTGAACCGGCCATAGAAATTGCGCCAAGGGGCGCCCGATGGGTGATTGGTGTCGTCCATGGGCCGGGGTCATAGGGGCAGGCCGAACCGGATGCAATCACTGCAAAGCCCGCAAACCGGCAAACCGCTCCCCCCCGACCGCACTTACCCGAACAGCAGCATGGCTGGTTCGGGTTCGCCCGCTGCGGGACATGTCTTTCCCCCACCCGACCGCGCCACAGCTCTTTCTTGCCGGAAATACCTTCGGGGGTCCGGGGGCAGACAGCCCCCGGTGCGTCAGTTGTGACCGAAGCCGCGCTTCAGACGGCGCGCTTCAGCGCCTCCACAAGATCCGTCCGCTCCCACGAAAAACCGCCATCGGCCTCGGGGGCACGGCCGAAATGGCCATAGGCTGCGGTGCGCGAATAGATCGGTCGGTTCAGGCCCAGATGGTTACGGATGCCGCGCGGCGTCAGGTCCATCACCTGGCCAATGGCGTTCTCGATCGCCTGCGCCTCAACCTCGCCAGTGCCGAATGTGTCAGCATAGATCGACAGTGGCCGCGCGACGCCAATGGCGTAGGACAGCTGGATCGTGCATTTGTCCGCCAGCCCCGCCGCGACGACGTTCTTTGCCAGATAGCGGGCGGCATAGGCTGCCGATCGGTCAACCTTGGTTGGATCCTTGCCGGAAAACGCGCCGCCGCCGTGGGGCGCGGCGCCGCCGTAGGTATCAACGATGATCTTGCGCCCGGTCAGGCCCGCATCGCCATCGGGGCCGCCGATCACGAAGGTGCCGGTGGGGTTGACGTGCCACACGGTGTCTTCGTCGATCCAGCCTTCGGGCAGGACTTCGCGGATATACGGCTCGACGATGGCGCGTATGTCGGCGCTGGTCTGCGATTCGTGGGCGTGCTGGGTGGACAGCACGATGGAAGACACGCCCACCGGCTTGCCATTCTCATAGCGCACCGACAGTTGCGACTTGGCGTCGGGGCGCAGGGTGGGTTCGGTGCCGTCCTTGCGCACTTCGGCCAGTCGGCGCAGGATCGCATGGGCGTACAGGATCGGCGCGGGCATCAGCGCCTCGGTTTCGTTGGTCGCAAAGCCGAACATGATGCCCTGATCGCCCGCTCCCTCATCCTTGTCGCCGGTGGCATCGACACCTTGGGCAATATGTGCCGACTGTTGGTGCAACAGATTGGTGATCTCGCAGGTGGCGTGGTGAAACTTGTCCTGCTCATAGCCGATGTCGCGGATGCAGGCGCGGGTGATGTCCTCGATCCGGCCCATATACTCGGTCAACTTGGCCTTGTCGCTCAGCCCCACCTCGCCGCCGATGACGACACGGTTGGTGGTGGCGAAGGTTTCGCAGGCAACCCGCGCTTCGGGTTCTTCAGTCAGGAAGGCATCGAGGATGGCATCCGAGATGCGGTCGCATACTTTGTCGGGATGCCCCTCGGACACGGATTCCGAGGTGAATACATAGCTTTGGCGGGTCATTGGGACGTGCTCCATTCAATTCAGCCCGCGCGCGCCAGGAAGCCGTTGCGCCGGGAATGACGGTTGCGGTTACACCGCCGGGGCCTCGGGTTCAATTGCGATTGCGTCGGGCTTGCAAGAAAAGCCCGCCCAAGGCCAGCAAAAGCAACAGGGCCAGAGGCCAATCGCCCATCCGTGCATAGGGAGTGGCCGCGCGGGCGGGGGGCAATGTCGCATCCAGAAACCCCGCCTGCCCCAGAGGTATGCTGGCCCGCAACCGACCCTGGGCGTCGATCACGCCGGAAATGCCGGTATTGGCAACGCGAATCATCGGCAGGCCCTGTTCGATGCTGCGCAGGCGGGCCTGGGCCAGATGCTGTTGCGGGCCAGCGAAGGTGCCGAACCAGGCGTCGTTGGTGATTTGCAACAGCCAGCCGGGGCGCGGCGTTCCGCGCAAATCCTGGGGGAACACCGCCTCGTAACAGATCAGCGGCAACGCCCGGCCCAGCGACCCCAAATCCAAAAGCGCCGGACCCGGCCCGGACGTAAAGCCGAATCCGTCCTGCGCCGCGAAACTGCGCAACCCGACCGCGCGCGCCAGTTCGCCAAAGGGAATGTATTCGCCCAGAGGCACCAGGTGATGCTTGTCATACACCGCCTCGATTCTGCCCCCCTGCCCCAGAACCAGCAGGCTGTTGAAAGCCAGATAGCCTTCGTTTCGCTGGGCACCGATCACCACCGGACGGCCCTGAGCCGCCTCTGAAATCCGGATCAGCGCCGGATGCCCCGGTTCGGCCAACCAGGGGATGGCGGTTTCGGACCAGATCGTCAGATCGGGCGCGCCGGGGGCAGCGGTATAGCCGATCTGCCGGTCATAAAAGGCAAGGGCGAATTCGGGATCCCACTTCTGGTGCTGCGGCGCGTTGGGCTGAACCAGGCGGATCACCGGGGCACCCGGTGCAGCATAGGCCGGCGGGTCCAGCAGCAGCGCCCCGCCGCCCAGAACCGCGCCCCACAGCGCCAACAGCACCATCGCCCCCGCCGCACGCGCCCGCCCCCAGGCCAGCGCCGCCGCCGCGCAGCCCAGCAGCGTGACCAGGGTCAGCCCATAGGGCCCGAGCGGCGCGACCAGCTGCGCGCCCGGCCCCTCGCTCCAGACATAGCCCAGCATCGCCCAGGGAAATCCGGTCAGGATATAGCCGCGCAGCATTTCGCCCGCCGTCATCGCCACCGCCCAAGCCACGGCGCGCGGCCATCCGGGGCGCGCAATGGCATGGGCCAGGCCAAAGCCCAGCGCCCAGAACAGCGAAAATCCGAAGGCCGACGCCAAAAGCGCAAACGGTGCCATCCAGCCATGGCGTGGGATGTCGATGAGAAACGGTTCGACGATCCAGTGCAGCGTTATGGCGAAATAGCCCGCCCCCGCCCACCAGCCAACCAGCGCCGCAAGGCGCCAGGTGGCTGCCCACAAAAACAGCAGGCAAGCGGCAGACAGCGCCAAAAGGGCAACCGGCACGACCGAAAACGGCACCTGCCCCAAGGCGGCCACGGCCCCTGTCACGGCGGCGATACCATACAGCCGCCAGCCGGAAAGTTCAGGCATCGGCGGGCCGGTCGTCCGGGCCACGCTCGGCGGTCTTGTCGGGCGCGGGTTTTTCCAACGCCCGCTCGGCCCCGGCAAGGCGGACGCGAATCCGCTTGATCCGGCGGGGATCGGCCTCGACGATTTCCAGCTGTGCGCCGGACGGATGCACGATCACCTCGCCGCGCGCCGGTATCCGGCCCGACAACACATAGGCAACACCGCCCAGGGTGTCGATTTCCTCGTCGTCCTCGGGATCGGTCAGGCGCAGGCCGATCTCGGTCTCGAATTCCTCAAGGGGGGTCTTTGCCAGCGCCAGATAGACACCGGGTTTTTCCTTGCTCCAATATTGACCTTCGTCGATGTCGTGTTCATCTTCGATTTCACCGATCACCTGTTCGATCAGATCCTCGATCGTGACCAGCCCATCGACGCCGCCATATTCGTCGATCACCAGAGCCATGTGCATCCGGTCGTTCTGCATCTTTTGCAGAAGGATGCCGATCGGCATCGAGGGCGGCGCATAGATCAGCGGGCGCAGCATCGCCGCCAGATCGAAAGGCGCGCCTGTGCCGTTGAATCCGTGCAGCAACGCGAAATCCTTGAGGTGGATCATCCCCAGCGGTTGATCCAGCGTATCGCGGTACACAGGCAGCCGGGTCATCCCGCTTTCGCGGAACACCGCCACCAGACGGTCCATCGTGATGTCCTGCGGCACAGCGACGATTTCAACCGTGGGTATCGCCACGTCTTCCACCCGCATCCGGCGCAGGTTCGACAATCCCGGCGGCTGATGGCCACCGTTGCCGTGGGGCGTCGGATCGTCATCGTCGGATTTGTCGCCGGGGCTGAAGGCTTCGATCAGGCGGCCGAAAAAGCCGCGACCGGCGGTGCTACTGTCGTCTTCTTCATCCTGCGCGCCACGTACGGTGTCGCTGTGGCCTTCGTCTGAATCGCCCATCTTGCCTTTCCGGTTGCTCGTCGCCGTTCGACGCGCCCGCCGTATATCGCGGTCTGACGCGCCATGTCAGCCCCTATCGTGCCGCACCCGCCGACACCGCGCCATATGGGTCGGCAATGCCGAGGCCGGCCAGAAGGCGCGTTTCAACCGCCTCCATCAGGTCGCCATCAGCCTCGTCTTCATGATCATACCCCAACAGGTGCAGCGTTCCATGGATCAGCAGATGCGTCACATGGTCGCCCAGCGGCACACCGGCCGCCACCGCCTCGGCCAGGCAGGTTTCGAATGCGATGGCCAGATCACCCAGTTCGGCATCATCCCTCGGGTCGGGCGGCTCGGGGGTGGTGCCGGGCGCATCGCTGGCCCGCTCGGCACTGGGCCAGGACAGGACATTGGTTGCAACGGCCTTGCCACGGAAATCGGCGTTCAGCGCCGCAATGCGCGCGTCATCACAGGCCAGAAGGCTGACCTCCCAAGAGGCGGCGGGAAGATGCGCCAAGGCAGCGGCAACAGCACGCTGCGCCAAGGCGTCAAGCCCGATGTCAGCCCATCGCGGATCTTCGATCAGAACGTCACAGGTGATCTCAGCCATCAGCCTCGTACGCCTCGATGATCGCGGCCACCAAGGGGTGGCGCACCACGTCCTTGGCGGTGAAATAATTGAACGCGATCCGGTCGATCCCCTTCAGCAGCCGTTCAGCATCGGCCAGCCCGCTGGGCACACCGCGCGGCAGGTCGATCTGGGTGCGGTCGCCGGTGATCACCATCCGGCTGCCCTGCCCAAGCCGGGTCAGAAACATCTTCATCTGCATCGACGTGGCATTCTGCGCCTCATCCAGCACGACAAAGGCATTGGACAACGTGCGCCCGCGCATGAAGGCCAGCGGCGCAATCTCGATCCGCTTTTCCTCGATCAGCTTGGCGGTCTGCTTGCCCGGAAAGAAATCGTTCAGGGCATCATACAGCGGCTGCATGTACGGATCGATCTTGTCCTTCATGTCACCGGGCAAAAAGCCCAGCCTTTCGCCCGCCTCAACCGCCGGGCGCGACAGAATGATCCTGTCAACGTGCCCTTCGATGAACATGTTCACCCCGACCGCCACGGCGAGATAGGTTTTGCCCGTGCCCGCCGGGCCGATGCCAAAGGCCAGTTCATTGGCAAACAGCGAGCGAACGTATGATTTCTGTGCCTCGGTGCGGGGTTCAACGGTGCGCTTGCGTGTCTTTACCTCGACACGGCCGCCCTGAAACAGCTCCATCTGCTGGCCGCCCTCGACCTTGTCGTCAAAGGGGCCCATGCGGATTTCGGCGTCGATGTCGCCGGGTTCCAGCGCGCGCCCGGCCTCAAGCCGGGCATAAAGCGCACCCAGAACCTGAATCGCCCGTGCCCGCAACTGCGGTTCGCCCATCACCACCAGAATGTTGCCGCGCCGCACAATCTGCACGTCGAGGGCCTGTTCGATGCGGGCAAGGTTGCGGTCAAACTCGCCGCAAAGGTCGATCAACAGACGGTTATCCTGAAATTCGATCAGGGCCTCGGGGGCGGCGGCGGCGGCGGGGGTTGGCGGGATAAGGCCCAAATACGGCTCCAGTTGCTGAGGTCTGCAACTGATGGTGCCAAGTCGCCCCGGCGCACGCAAGACAAAGCTGGTGCTGTCATGGAAATATCACGGCATGGGCGGTAAAACGCCTGTCTGCACAGCCCGAAGGCAGGCTGCGGCCGATGACCGCAGCCCAGTGTCATTCCTGCAAAAACGGTCAGATCGGGTCAGGGATCGAGGTGCCCTTGTTGAACGGGCCGACGGCGGTATTCGGGGCGCCGGCCCCTGAACACACCGGCTTGCCATATTGGTCGATGCGCATCGACAGATAGCCTTCGATGCCGTCGTCGATGATCCAGTGATCGCACCCGTTCGGGTCGATCCAGATCCCCGCCTTCAACTGCGACAGATCCTTGGCATCAACAAACCGGTCCACCGATTTGTCCTGTTTGTCCAGCAGTTCGTCGCAGCCGACCACCCCGAGGGACAGCACGGCCAGCAAAGCGATCTTGGTGAGGGTCATGGCCGCTCTCCTCAGCGAATACAGACGATTTCGACGCGGCGGTTTACCGCCATGCCGGCGTAGGTGCTGTTAGATGCCTTGGGCATCCGTTCGCCATAGCCGCGCACGTCTGCAATGCGCACGCCAACACCCTGGGCCACCCGCGCGACCGAATTGGCGCGGTTGATCGACAGGCGCATGTTGTATTCGTCACTGGCCCGGCTGTCGGTATGCCCGACAATGATATAGCTGGTGGCGCCGGCTTTGCGGAAAAAATCGGCCAGCATCGCCTGACCTTGGGGGTGAATCCGGTAACTGTCGGTGGCAAACAGCTGATCACTGTTCATCACGGCGCAGGTGTTGCCGCGGCGGCACACCGGAATGCCCTGGCGGTTGACATGCGGCGACATGTAGCCTTCCCAACCGTCATCCATCACCCAGTGTTCGCATCCGTCCGGATCAACCCAGATGCCCGGCACATACGACGCCTGCGCCGAGGCCTGTCCGGCCGCCAGAAAGGTGGCCGCCGCCACCAGCGCGGCACGGGCTGCGTTGGAAATGTTCAACACACCTTGTCTCCTTCGAAATTCAAGGGCGTCAGGGCGTTGGCAGCACCCAAGCATCCCCTGATTGCATTATCTGGACCGACATTAGCAGTATTCACACGGTTGTGAAGAACCATTCTGCCGGGCCGCCCGGCCCCGACCGGAGACCGACAATCGGGGCCGTCCCCGGCACTGCGGCCAAGGGCGCCGCGCGATCATCAGCGACGGTGCGCGGGCGATGCCTGCAATACGCGAATCGCCTCGCTGCGCAGCCGGTCCAGATTACCGACAAGCGCGCTGTCGCGGCAGATCCGCTGGCCAATCGCAAAGGCGGTGGGATGGTCGTAGCCGGCATTGATCAGGCTGTCGATGAACACGGCATTGGGGCGATCCCAGATAACCTCTCTCCAGGGACCACGAAAGCAGCTGACGGTGATCGTCACGGTGCCCATGGTATATTTGTAGTTGTGGCCGTGGCTGTGGATCTTGCTGTGGGCAGAGGCCCCGGTGGCACAGGCAATGGCCGCCGCAGCGATCGTGGCGATGAGAAATTTATGTTTCATATTGATTTACCCCAAGTGATTGAAAACGATCATTGGACAACATCCGCCCGCAACAAACCCAGCATCCGTTCTGCATTCACGACAGAGGTTACGTCTCACCCATCGTCCATTGCATCCGCGCCGATCATTCAGATTCGGCGTCCATCATCCCCGACCCTGAGAAAACTATCGTATTTTTCAAATTTGTGAAGAAGTTTAAGGGCTTGATTGTCGCGTCACCGACAACAGTAAGCCGACTTTACCACCACAGTCCCTGAACGCCGCGGCAATCGGCCAAATACTTTTCAGACCAGAACGCCGCCCAGCGAATTGCGCGCACTTTCCACGATGCGCACCCGCGCCACGGTGCCCGCCGCCAGATCCGGCGCATGGGCATGAACGGCGTGCAGATACTGTGACTTGCCCCCCATCTGCCCCGGCAGACGACCTGGCTTTTCAAACAGAACGCTAACCTCACGCCCGACCATTGCATTCTGAATCGCCACCTGTTGCGATGTCAGCAGCGCCTGCAACACCTGCAACCGCTCTGACGCCACGACATCATCAACCTGCGCGCGCTCTGCCGCCGGGGTGCCCGGACGGCTGGAATATTTGAAGCTGTAACACTGCCCATAACCCACGGCGCGCACCAGATCGAGGGTCTGCTGGAAATCGGCATCGGTTTCCCCCGGAAAGCCGACGATGAAATCTCCAGACAGCATAATATCGGGCCGCGCGGCCCGGATCCGGTTGATCAGCGCCAGATAGTGTTGCGCCGTATGTTTGCGGTTCATCGCCTTCAGCACCCGGTCGCTGCCCGACTGCACCGGCAGGTGCAGATACGGCATCAGCTTGTCACAGTCACCATGGGCAGCGATCAGGGCATCGTCCATGTCATTCGGGTGGCTGGTGGTATAGCGGATGCGCGCCAGACCGTCGATCAGCGCCAGATCGCGGATCAGCCCGGCCAGACCGCCCGGATGGCCATGATAGGCATTCACGTTCTGGCCCAGCAGGGTCAGTTCGCGCACGCCACGTTCAACCAGATCGCGCGCCTCGTCCAGAACCCGCGCCGCCGGGCGCGACACTTCGGCGCCGCGGGTATAGGGCACGACGCAGAAGGCGCAAAACTTGTCACACCCCTCCTGCACCGTCAGGAAAGCCGAAGGCGCGCGTGCCGCCTTGGGCCGGGCGATCAGATGATCGAACTTGTCTTCCTCGGGAAAATCGGTGTCCAGCGCCCGCGCCCCGCCCTGCACCGCAGCCTCCATCGCCGGCAGCCGGTGATAGCTTTGCGGCCCGACCACCAGATCGACCATCGGGGCGCGGCGCATGATCTCGGCGCCTTCGGCCTGGGCGACACAGCCGGTGACGCCGATCTTGACCCCCGGACGCGCCTGTTTGAGCGGCTTCATCCGGCCCAGTTCGGAATACATCTTTTCCGCCGCCTTTTCACGGATATGGCAGGTGTTCAGCAGGATCATGTCGGCATCTTCGGCACAATCGGTGGTGACATACCCCTGCCCGCCCATCGCCTCGGCCATGCGTTCGCTGTCATAGACGTTCATCTGACAGCCATATGTCTTGATAAACAGCTTCTTCGCCTTGCCCATGGCCGTCACTCCGCGCAAAAATCCAAGACCGGGGTCTATCGCATCGCCGCCCCGCTTGCAATCGCCCCCCGTTTTGGCCGATCAAGAACCGGTGACAGACAGGGGCCCCATGCGTTTCACCTCGCTGACCGATTTTGCCGCACGCGGCGCCGTGTTCCTAGCAAAGGGGCCGGTGGCGATAATCATCCTCGAAGACGCGGTCGAGGTGGAAAGCACCCTGCGGCATCATCTCGATCGGGGGTTTCGCACGCTGATCGTCGTGGCCCTGCCCGAAATCGCGCTGCCCCAAGAGCTGCCTGCATCTGTGCTGCGGGTGGATCACAACACCAAAGCCACCGACGCTTTCGTGACGATCGTGAACGCGATAATCCCGCTGTGTCCCGGGCTGTGGCTGTATTACGGCTTCAACGCCGAATATCTGTTCCACCCGTTCGGCGAAACCC
>JAACVA010000306.1 GCA_009992615.1 Rhodobacterales bacterium | reverse complement strand
CATCACCAGCCCGATCCAGGCCACGGTGCGACCCAGGGCGTTGGCAAAGCCTTCCAGCCCGCGCACCACGCCCCACATGATCCCGGGTTTCCACAACCCCACGGCGGTCAGGATCAGCAGGAGGGTCAGGATCACGAAGAACAGCTCTTGCGAGGCACCGTAATAGATGAACCGCACCATCGCCTCGCGGTCGGCCCAGTCCAGCCACCGCATCGGCTGGGTCAGCGCCTGCCACAGGTTCACGAAAGCCAGACCGATGTTCTGGAAAAAGCCCAGCATGCCCTCGAGCATTGTCCATCCCCCATCCCGGCATCAGCGCTGGCGCCAAGCCATGGTTGCCCCCGGCCCGAAAGCCGGGGGTCAATGTCGTGTCGGTAGCGGGCGTCAGCCGATGGTGCGGTCGCGCTCGGCGGTATAGTCGCCATCCGACAGCTTGATCCAGGCCGACGACGATTTCATCGACGCAAGGAAGCTGTCATAGACCCGCTTGTAAAGCTCGTCACCCATGTTTTCCTGATGGACCTCGTTCGAGGCCTTGGCAAAGGCATCCCAGACCGAATCCGGGAATTTCAGGGTTTTCACGCCTGCCGCCTGCAACCGGGTCAGCGCAGCCGAGTTGTTGGCCAGGAACTGCGCCAGATTCCACTGGTTGGCTTCGCCCGCCGCGATCTCGATGATCTTCTGTTGCGACGGGGTCAGGCCGTCGAACACGTCACGGTTGGTGGCCAGGGTCAGGCCCGAGCCCGGCTCGTGGAAACCGGCGGTGTAGTAGAACTTGGTGATTTCCTGGAAGCCCGCCTTTTCGTCGGCCCAGGGGCCGATCCATTCGGTGCCGTCGATCGCACCCGACGACAGCGCCTGATAAACCTCGCCGCCGGGCAGGTTCTGCACCGAGGCGCCGAGCTTGCCAAGGGCCTTGCCACCCAGACCGGGCATGCGGAACTTCAGCCCGTTGAAATCTTCCGGCCCGGTGATCTCCTTGCGGAACCAGCCGCCGGCCTGCGCCCCGGTATTGCCGGCCTCGAACGACTTGAGGCCGAAGATCTTGCCCAGCTCGTCATGGAACTCCATGCCGCCGCCATGATAATACCAGTTCGCCAGCTCTTGCGCGGTCATCCCCATCGGCACGCCGGTGAAGAAGGCATAGGCCGGGTGTTGCCCGACAAAGTAGTAGTCGGCGCCGTGATACATGTCGGCCTGACCCGAGGTCACGGCGTCGAACACTTCGAACGCCCCGACCAGCTCGCCAGCAGCCTTGAGATCAATGGTCAACTGGCCATCGGTCATCGCGGTGATCGTATCGGCCGTGCGTTGCGCGGCATCATGCACCCCGGCCAGGCCGCGACCCCAGGTCGTGACCAGCGTCAGGGTGCGCTTGCCCTGCGCATACATCGGTGCGGCAAGGCTGGCAGCCGCCGCAGCGGTAACCCCGCCAAGCGCGGCTTTGGTCAAAAATGAACGACGATCCATCCGGTTCCTCTCCCTTGGGTTCGCCTACCCGTGACTCGCGGGCAGGTCATTGACGTGGCGTGACGTTAACGGCACCAGCAGCGTCGGAAAATACCTATTACTACGTAGATCGGGCACAAACTGCGGCAATCTCGCCATTTGGTAACTTTTTCTTGCCACTTTCGCACCGTGTGCGATCAATCGCCACCGTGATTGACGCAAACGATATCCCGCCGCATCGTGCA
>JAACVA010000240.1 GCA_009992615.1 Rhodobacterales bacterium | reverse complement strand
ACCATGCCATAGGCGCCGGGCCAGCCCAGCAGAACCCCCTGGGCCGACAGCCGCGCCTCTTCGCGCCCGTCGATCACCCACATTTTCAGGCCGGTCACCTCGGCCACCTCGTCACGGAATTGTGGGCCGTCTTCGGCCTCGCGCACGGCGGCGGTGGCAACGACGGTCAAGGGCGTGGCACTCATCCCCTCGGACAGACGTTGAAACCGGATAAGGGCCGCCATGGCCCGCTTGCGTCCTTCGGGGTTCAGGCGCCCGGTTTCGCCAAATCCGGCCCCCAGCCCCGCCATCACCTTTTCATTGAAGAAATAGGCCGGGCTGCGCGCCGCACCGTCGAACACCACCATCCGAACCGAGTTCGACCCGACATCGACCACCCCCACCCGGCTGAGCGCGCGTGCCGACGGATCGTCGAACAACGGGCGGCTGAACGGGCCCCAATCTTCGTGATTGTCCTGCATCTCCGTCCCCCGGTGGTGGTATCCCCGGCGCGACACTGCCCTGCAGGGGCGGCCGGGTCAATGTTTTGCGGCTCCTGCGGGGCTTTCGTCGGGCGCGGTCTTGCGTCACATTGACACGGACAGGGCAATCGAGGTGTTCCATGGCCAAACAGTTTTCAACGCTTTCGGACGGCCACCGCGACTTTATCGCGCGACAACAGGTGTTCTTCACCGCCACGGCCAGTGCGGACAGTCGCATCAACATGTCGCCCCGCGAAATTGGCGCGCTGCGCATTGTTGACGGCAATACCGCGCTCTATCTTGATCAGACGGGGAGCGGCATGGAAACCGCCGCCCACCTGCGCGCCGATGGCCGGATGACGATCATGCTGTGCAGCTTTGCCGGCCCGCCGCTGATCCTGCGGTTGTTCGGGCGCGGTGACACTCTGCGCCACGATCGCGCCGAATTCGCCGCGATGTTCGCCGCCCATTATGGCGGCGACCTGCCCCTGGGAACACGACAGATCGTCCGCCTGACAATTGATCTTGTTCAAAGCTCCTGTGGGTATGGCGTGCCGCTGTTCGACTATCAGGGCGAACGCGCGGCATTGGAGAACTGGCACGAAAGCCGGGGCCCCGAGGGAATTCGAGCGTCCTGGGCCGTTGAAAACGGCGTCAGCATCGACGGGCTGCCCACCGGGTTTCTCGACCCTTGAACGGGGCCGCCCGTGACTGCGGTGGAATGAGTATTTGGACAAAGAAGAAACCCGGCCGCTTCTTCTTTGTCCAAATACTCAAATTCCGACCGTGCCGCAGGTTCAGTCGTCGGAATGGGTGAGCTCTGGCACATCGCCCGCGCCAGCCGATCCGCGCCCGGACAGAGATGGATTTTCCATGAAAAAGCGGTGGCAGTTAAACGGCGGTGTGTCGCCTTCAGGCAATATGCGGGCATAGCTGCCGTCGGCGGCCAGGATCCAGCTTTGCGCCGTATCGGCCATGTTGGCGGCCATCACCTGTGACACGATCTGGGCCTTGACCGTGGGGTTGGTGCATTCGACCAGGGTTTCCACCCGGCGCACCAGATTGCGGCTCATCCAGTCGGCGGACGAAATGAACACGCGCGCCTTCTTGCTGGGCAGCGCGGCGCCGTTGGCAAAGCAGACGATGCGCGAATGTTCCAGAAACCGCCCGACGATGGATTTTACACGAATGTTCTCGCTCAGGCCCTTCACGCCGGGGCGCAGGCCGCAGATGCCGCGGATCACCAGTGAAATTTTCACACCCGCCTGCGAGGCGGCATAGAGCGCGTCGATCACGTCGATGTCGACAACCGAGTTCATCTTGGCCCAGATCCCGGCCGGTTTTCCGGCGCGGGCATTGTCGGCCTCGCGGCCGATCATGTCGATCAGATTGCTTTTCAGTGTCAATGGCGCGATCGACAGGTTTTCCAGCCGGTCGGGCACCGCATAGCCCGAGAGATAGTTGAATACCCGCGTCGCATCGCGCCCCAGCGCCGGATCGCAGGTGAAGAACGACAGGTCGGTGTAGATGCGCGCGGTAATCGGGTGGTAATTGCCGGTGCCGTAATGGGTATAGGTGACCAGCTGGTCGCCCTCGCGGCGCACGACGGTGCTGATCTTGGCGTGGGTCTTGTAGTTCAGGAAGCCATACACCACATGCGCGCCGGCGCGTTCCAGGCGGCGCGACTGGGCGATGTTGGCGGCCTCGTCGAAGCGCGCCTTCAATTCCACCAGGGCGGTTACTGATTTGCCCTGTTCGGCGGCATCGCACAGGGCCGACACGATGGGCGAATTGCGCGACGTGCGGTACAGCGTTTGCTTGATCGCCAGAACATCCGGGTCGTTCGCGGCCTGGGCCAGAAACCTTATCACCATATCGAAGGTTTCGTAGGGATGGTGCAGCAGCATGTCCTTTTGCCGGATCGCCGCGAACATGTCGCCGTCATGGTCCTGCACCCGTTCGGGCACCCGTGGGTTGAAGGCGGGCCACAGCAGATCGGGGCGTTCGTCCAGCACCAGTTCCTTGAGGTCGGACATGCCGATCATGCCGTCCAGTTCGATCACCTCATCCTCGCGCACGGGCAGTTCATCCATGATGACCTTGCGCAGCCCGGCTGGGGCATCGGTGGAAATGGTCAGGCGCACAACCTCGCCGCGGCGACGGCGTTTCAGGGCCACCTCGAATTCGCGTACCAGATCCTCGGCTTCGTCCTCGACTTCGAGATCGCTGTCGCGCAGCACCCGGAACGCGCAATATCCGCGTTCGGCATAGCCGGGGTACAGGCTGGACAGGTGCACCAGCAGCAGTTCCTCAAGTGGCAGGAATCGCGCCTTGCCCGGCGGGGCGGGCAGGCGGACAAACCGGTCGATCTGGGCCGGGATCGGCAACAATGCACGCAGCTTGCGCTTGTCGGCGCGGCGTTCCAATTGCAGTGCCAAAGAATAGCCGGTGTTCGGGATGAACGGAAACGGATGCGCCGGGTCGATCGCCAGGGGCGACAGGATGGGAAACACCTGATTCAGAAAGACGTTTTCCAGAAACGCCAGATCGGCCTTGTCCAACTGGTCGCGCGCCAGAATGCTGATGCCGGTATCTTCGAGCAGGCCGCGCAGGCCCTGAAACTCTTTCTGCTGGGCGTCCAGAAGAGCGCGGGCATCACGGTTGATCAGCACCAACTGTTCAACCGGGGTCAGCCCGTCGGCGGCGGGGGTGGTGTTGCCCGCTTGGGCCAGCTCGCGCAGGCCCGCCACGCGGACGGTATAGAACTCGTCCAGGTTGGTGGCGCTGATCGACAGAAAGCGCAGCCGTTCCAGCAGCGGCACCTTGGGGTTTCCGGCCTCTTCCAGCACGCGCCAATTGAAGGCCAGCCACGACAGTTCGCGGTTGAAGAACCGCGCCGGGCCGGTCAGATCGACATCGGCCAGAGCGGTGGGTTCGGGAAAGGCGGCGGACAGGAAATCTGTGGGTGTCATGGGCGATGTGTGACCAAAATCTGTAACGGCAATATGACCATCATGCGCCCGTCGCTTCGTCATTGTCCAGCACCCGCGCGGCCAAGGGTTTGGTGATCGGGCGTTGTTCGGCCAGCGACAGCGCGTCGAGCCGCGTCACCAGATCTCGTGCGGCGGCGAAGGACCGGTTCATTCGCAGGGTGATGTATCGGATCACCTCGGCATCGACGGCCAGTTGCCGGTCGGCGAACATCTTGGCGATGACGGCGGCCAGCAGATCGTCGTCGGGCGGGTCGATCATCGCCACATTGGCGGCCTGCATCCGGCTGGCCAGATCGGGCAGCGTCAGCGGCCAGCGGGCCGGTGCACCGATGCCGGTCAACAGCACTCTGCCGCCCTCGGCCCAGGACAGGTTGTGCAGGTGGAACAGCGCACGCTGGGCTGCGGCGTCGGTGGCGATGTGCGGTACGTCCTCGATCACCACCGGGGCGCTTGCCAGCGCCGGAATGTCGGCGTTGCACAGGGCCGTTGCGGCCAGGATCGGCGCGCCGGTGGCGGCGGCGAATACATGCGCCATGTGGGTTTTGCCTGCACCGGCCGGCCCACACAGGGCAAGCTTGCGCAGCGGCCAATCGCGCCAGCCGTCCAGCGCGGCAATCGCCCGGCTGTTGGCGGGCGACACGAAGAAATCCTCGCGCCCCAGGGCGGGCACGCTGGGCAGATCAAATGTCAGTTGGTGCGCCATGGGTCAGTCTTCGGTGTCGGTGTCCAGCCCGCGATACAGCAGGCTGAGTTTGTATTGCGCCAGGGCATAGCGGATGATCACCCCCAGCGATGCCGCAACCGGCACCGCCACCAACAGCCCGACAAAGCCGAACAATGCGCCAAACGCCGACAGCGCAAAGATCAGCCAAACCGGGTGCAGGCCCACCGACCCCCCCACCAGTTTCGGGGTCAGCACGTTGCCCTCGATCAGTTGCCCGGCTTGAAAGATCACCGCGACTGCAACGATCCACAGCCAGTCTCCCCAGAACTGGAACAGCGCCAGCCCGATGGCCAGCACGCCCCCGACCAACGCCCCGACATAGGGAATGAACGTCAGCGCTCCGGCAATTGCCCCGATCACCAGCCCGAAATTCAATCCGACCAGTGCCAGTGCCCCGGCATAATAGATACCCAGGATCAGGCATACCGTGCCTTGTCCGCGAATGAACCCCGCCAGGGTGGTGTCGATGTCGCGGGCGATCTTGCGCACGGTGACGACGTGGTCGCGCGGGATCATCTCGTCGATCTTGGCAACCATGTCGTCCCAGTCCAGCAGCAGATAGAACGCCACGACCGGCACGATCACGAACAGCACCAGCACATTGACAATGCCCCCAACCGAAGACAGCACGCCGTTCAAAAGCTGCCCACCGCGGCTTTGCACCGTGGTGCCCAGACTGCTGAGCGAGTTGCGCAGAACCGATCCTTCATCCATGATGCCGGGAAACCTTTCGGTCAGGAAGGTTTGCAGGTTGCCGGCGATCTTGGGGGCCGCCTCGATCAACCCGGTGGCCTGGTTGATCAGCGTCGGAATCACGGCAAGTGCCAGAACCACGAACAGCAACAGCGCCAGAACCGTGATCGCCGCCGTGGCGGCCACCCGGCCCAGCCCCCAGCGTTGCAGCCGGTCGGCGATGGGATCCAGCAGATAGGCGATGGCACCGCCCAGCACGAAAGGCAAAATCACGTTGCCCAGCCACCACATCACGAACAGGAACAGCGCCGCTGCGATACTCCAATAGGTCAACTGTTGGCGCACGGGCAGGGCCATGGATCACTCCTGTGTTGCAACCGGAGTGTCGCCTATGGGACCGGTGCGCGCAAGGGGGACACCGATGGGCGTCGGCCCAATACGGAGACAACAGCCGCGCCGTCGTGAAGCTGCCTTCCGGCTTTCCGCGCCATGGCCCGATACCCGGCGTGCACTCCCAAGCGGGGCGGACGCGGTGGCGTTGGGCACCCTGACGCCAAACGAGGCCCGGCCAGCCCAAACCGACCACCGTGGGGTAAGGATTCCCCTACTTTCGCTCTTGCTGCCCCTGCGTCATTTTCTCCTTGTTTCGTGAGCGGGGAATTTTCCCTTGAAACAATCGGACAGTCGGCGCCGTCATGCATTCAGGCGGGCGGGCTGTCCGACTTGGCCGAACGCGCAACGTCCCTTGCGCACAGGGGCCATCTGCCCCAAAGCAGGCCAAGACCGAAAGTGGCGTACCTTTCCCCAGGGGGCGCCGCAACCGGTGCAGGGAAGGGCGCGCGCCAAGTCTCGCCCCCCCCTGCACCACCCGGCCTCGCCATCTCCAAGAAACTCGGGCAGTCAGGCCGCCGCCGCCTTGCGGGCCTGCCCTGGCGCGTCTAAACCGGCGCCGATCGTCACAGTGTCATACCCGAAGGGTCACCCCATGCGCCTGTCCCGCTATTTTCTGCCCGTACTCAAGGAAACGCCGTCCGAGGCACAGATCGTGTCGCATCGCCTGATGCTGCGCGCCGGGATGATCAAACAATCCAGCGCGGGCATCTATTCCTGGTTGCCGCTGGGGTACAAGGTGTTGAAGAATATCGAAACCATCGTGCATGAGGAACAGATCAGGGCGGGCCACATCCCGATGCTGATGCCCACGCTGCAACCGGCCGACCTGTGGCGCGAATCCGGGCGCTATGACGATTACGGTGAAGAAATGCTGCGCATCACCGACCGTCACAAGCGCGACATGCTGTATGGCCCGACAAACGAAGAGATGATCACCGATATCTTCCGCGCCCATGTGGGCAGCTACAAGGATCTGCCCCTGACGCTGTATCACATCCAGTGGAAATTCCGCGACGAGATCAGACCGCGTTTCGGTGTGATGCGCGGGCGTGAATTTTTGATGAAGGACGGCTACAACTTCGACATCGACAAGGATGCGGCGCTGCACGCCTACAACCGCCACCTGGTCAGTTATCTGCGCACTTATGAAAGGATGGGGTTGCAGGCCATTCCGATGCGCGCCGACAGCGGCCCTATAGGCGGCGACGACACCCATGAATTCCTTGTCCTGGCCGATACCGGCGAATCCGAGGTGTTCTATGACAGCGAAATCACCGACCTGAAATTCGGCGACCGCGCCATCGACTATGATTCGGTCGAAGAATGCCGCGCGGTGCTGGATGAATTCACCAGCCGCTATGCCCGCACCGACGAAACCCACGACGAGGCCGAGTTCGCCAAGGTGCCCGAGGCCCGCCGCCGCACCGCGCGGGGCATCGAAGTGGGTCAGATCTTCTATTTCGGTACAAAATATTCCGAAGCGATGGGCGCCGTGGTCGACAACGGCAAGGGTGGCAAGGTTCCGGTGCATATGGGCAGTCACGGTATTGGCGTGTCGCGCCTTCTGGGCGCGATCATCGAGGCCAGCCATGACGACAAGGGCATCATCTGGCCCGAAGGGGTGACGCCTTTCCATTGCGGTATCGTCAACCTGCGTCAGGGCGACACCGCCACCGATGCCGCCTGCGCGGCGTTGTATGCCCGGATCACCGAGCTGGGGCTTGAGCCTCTGTATGATGACAGGGAAGAACGCGCAGGGGGCAAGTTTGCGACGATGGACCTGATCGGCCTGCCGTGGCGCATCACCGTAGGCCCGCGCGGCCTGGCAAACGGCCTGGTCGAACTGACCTCGCGGCGCACCGGCGACAGCGAAGAGATGACCCCCGAGGCTGCGGTGTCGCGCATCGCTGAGATCTACGGTAAGCTCTGAAACGGCGGACGCCTCCGGCGGGGGAGTATTTGGACAAAAGAGAAGCCAGGACCGGTGCTTCTTCTTTGAAAAAATACTCCCCCGCCGGAGGCGTCAAACACCTGCCCCCAAACGCTGTGCCCAGATGGGCGCGCAACCACAAAGGCATTGCCCCGTGACAGGCCAGACCGCCCCTTTTTCCCGTTTTGAATGGATGATCGCCTGGCGCTATCTGCGCGCCAAGCGGGCTGAAGGCGGGGTCAGCGTGATGACCTGGATTTCGCTGATCGGCATCACCCTTGCGGTGTTTGCCCTGATCGCCACGCTCGCCGTGCGCAGCGGGTTCCGCGAAGAATTCGTCGATACGATTCTTGGGGCCAATGCCCATGTCACGCTGTATTCGGCGCTGCGTGTCACCGAGACCGGCCAGACCACCCGCACCATTTCAGATTACGTCGATCTGGCCGAGCGGGTGCGCGCCGTTGAAGGTGTGACGCGCGCCGCCCCGCTGATCAAGGGTCAGGTGATGGCATCGCACCGGGGGGCCACGGCGGGGGTCGAGGTGTTTGGCATCGCCGCAGACGATCTGGCGACGATACCACGGGTGGCGCAACCTTTGGATTTTCAAGGCGATATAGCGGATTTCGACAATGGCGTCGCCATTGGCAGCGGCGTGGCGCGCGAACTGGGGCTGAACATCGGTGACCGAATACAGCTGATTTCGCCCAACGGGGTGAAAACCGCTTTTGGCACCTCGCCGCGGGTGAACAACTATGACGTTGTGTATATCTTTACCGCCGGGCGGTATGACATCGACCGCACCCGTGTTTACCTGCCGTTCACCGAGGCGCAGGAATACTTCAACCGCGAAGGCGTGGCCGATGAATTGGAGGTCATGGTCGAAAATCCCGATGCGGTGGATGACCTGACTCTGCCGCTGTTGCAGGCCGGGGGCGACAATGCGCTGTTGTGGACCTGGCGCGATGCGTCGGGCAGCTTTCTGCGTGCGCTGGACATAGAGGACAATGTGATGTTCATTATCCTCTCGATCCTGGTGCTGATTGCGGCGATGAACATCGTGTCGGGGCTGATCATGCTGGTCAAGAACAAGGGCCGCGATATTGGCATTTTGCGCACCATCGGGCTGTCCGAGGGATCGATCTTGCGGATATTTTTCATCTGTGGCGCGGCGACCGGGATCATCGGCACCGCGCTGGGGGTGATTCTTGGCTGTCTGTTCGCCATTTGGATCGACCCGATCTTTTCGCTGGTCAACTACATATCGGGCGGCGGAGTGTGGGATCCGTCGATCCGCGGCATCTATGCCCTGCCTGCCAAGCTGGAACTGGCCGATGTGCTGAGCGCGGTGGCGCTGTCGCTGGGCCTGTCCTTTGTCGTCACGATCTTTCCGGCGCGCCGTGCCGCCCGGATGAACCCGGTTGAGGCGCTGCGCTATGAGTGATCCGGTTCTGGTGCTGGAGAGCATCGAAAAGACATACAACAAAGGTGCCATCAATGCTGTGCCGGTTCTGGCCGGGATCGACCTGACGGTTGCGCGGGGCGAGGTGGTGGCGGTGATTGCGCCGTCTGGCGCGGGCAAATCGACGCTGTTGCACATCGCTGGATTGCTGGACACGCCTGACGCCGGGCGGGTGGTTCTGGGCGGCGAGGACATGACCGGCCTGTCCGATCGCCGCCGCACTCGGGCGCGGCGCGGTGACATCGGATTTGTTTACCAGTTCCACCATCTGTTGCCGGAATTCACCGCGCTGGAAAATATCGTGTTGCCGCAACTGGCCAATGGGGTGTCCGAGGCCGAGGCGAGCGACCGCGCCCGCGCCCTGTTGGAAAAGGTGGGCATCGCCCACCGGGCCAGCCACCGGCCCAGCGCGCTGTCGGGCGGGGAACAACAGCGCGTGGCGGTCTGTCGCGCGCTGGCCAATGCGCCAAAGGTGCTTTTGGCTGACGAGCCGACGGGCAACCTTGACCCGGGCACGTCAGATGCGGTGTTTGCCGCGTTGATGGACCTGGTGCGCACCACTGGCCTGTCGGCGGTGATCGCCACCCACAACCTGGAGTTGGCGGCGCGGATGGATCGCACACTGCGTCTGAAAGGCGGGCGGCTGGTCTGACTTGGCAGGGGTTTCATAGCTTTACGGCAAGACGGCGATCACGCCATAGACAGTCCGTTCACGAAACCTGACGCTGGCGATGACAGGAAGATGCAGGCGCTGACCCGTTGTTCCACCTTGCCTCAGCGCCCGGCCGATGTGCGTTTTCCCAGCGATGGGGTGAAGGCCGAACCCGATGCTGTCGGACGGTCCTGCTGGCCAGAGCGCGATGGCCCTTCGGCGCGCATAATTCCAGACCCTGCGCCATGGCATCTTTCCCTTTTTACCTCGACAATGTTGTCTCACGCCTCCTATGATAACGGTAACAACACCTCTCAACCCACACCTTGAGGCCCCCCCATGACCACTGTTCAAGCCATTGTCGCCCACGGTGCGAAAGATCTGCGCATCGAATCCACCGAAACTGGCAACCCCGGCCCAGGAGAGGTTTTGCTGACCATGGCGGCGGGGGGGATATGTGGATCGGACCTGCATTATTACAACCACGGCGGGTTCGGCACTGTGCGTTTGAAAGAGCCGATGATCCTGGGGCACGAGGTGTCGGGCCATGTCGCCGCCTTGGGTGAAGGGGTGAGCGGGCTGTCGCTGGGCCAGTTGGTGGCGGTGTCGCCGTCGCGCCCCTGTTACACCTGCCGGTTCTGCGAAGAAGGGGCGCATAATCATTGCCTGAACATGCGGTTCTATGGCTCGGCCATGCCGTTCCCGCATATCCAGGGCGCGTTCCGGGAAACCCTGATCGCCGATGCGCGGCAATGTGCTTCCGCCGATGGGCTGACGCCGGGTGAGGCGGCGATGGCCGAACCCCTGGCCGTTTGTCTGCACGCGGTGCGCCGGGCGGGTGAAATGCTGGGCAAGCGGGTGCTGGTCACCGGCTGTGGGCCGATCGGGCTGCTGACAATCCTGGCGGCACGGCGGGCGGGGGCCAAGGGCATTGTCGCAACCGATCTGTCGGATTTCACCCTGGGGGTCGCGCGGGCCAATGGCGCTGACAAGGCGATAAACATGCAGGAAACGCCCGAAGGGTTGAGCCCTTGGCACGCCGACAAGGGCCAGTTCGATGTGCTGTTCGAATGTTCCGGTTCTCCCCATGCCCTTGCCGCGGCGGTGCCTGCGCTGCGTCCGGGTGGCGTGATCATGCAACTGGGGCTGGGCGGTGACATGACCCTGCCGTTGCAGGCGATGACGGCCAAGGAATTGCACTGGAACGGGTCGTTCCGCTTTCACGCCGAATTTCACACCGGGGTTGAGCTGATGAAGAAAGGGCTGATCGACGTGAAGCCGCTGATCACCCAGACGATGCCCCTGTCGCAGGCCAACGCCGCATTCGAGCTGGCGGGCGACCGCACCCAGGCGATGAAGGTGCAGATCGCCTTTGCCTGATCTATTCGAAGGTCTGGGCGCCAATTGCCGCAAGGGCCGCATTG
>JAACVA010000186.1:32876-38574 GCA_009992615.1 Rhodobacterales bacterium | reverse complement strand
TTCTGGACCGGCGCATGTCCCATCCCGATCAGAACCCTTGGGCCTGGGCGAACGTGGCGCCGGACCGCGACATAAATCACTGTCCGCGCACGCTCGATCTGCTGCGGCGCAGCTGCGCGGTGAACCTGATGATTGAACGGCCGCTGTTTGTCGCACAGATCCTGGCGCGGCGCCTGGCGGCCTGAAAACCGTCAGGCGGCCCCGAACAGCGCCTGCCAAACGGCAATGTCGGGCGCGCAGACCGCTTCGACCGCGCGCCGCTGATCCGGCGTCAGATCGGTGCCCGCCACAAAATCATGGCTTTTGTGGGCCTTGTTTTCATGGCCGATCTTGATGCGGATGCCCAGTTCGCGCTTCAGGGCGTCGGAAAATCCGCCCAGATCGTCGAGCCGCCCGACGATATCGAGCTTTTTCAGGTTGGCAATCGCCGCCGCAATCGCATCGGGGGCATGGATGTCGGCGTCGAGGGGGAAATCGGCGAAGATCTCGACATATTCCGCGCCCATCCGATGGGCACGGTCGCTGTTCAGGAAGGCGTCGAAATCCTCTTCGATGTGACCATGCGATCCGGGGCGGCGGCTGCTCCAGTTGTAATGCGAAATGAAGCGTGACACCGGTTCGCGCAGGATGGTGATGAATTTGTAACGGTCGTGAAATTCGCGGTAGGCGATATTGGAAAACGGCACATGCAGGGAAATGCAGCGGATGTCGTCATACATCAGGTACAGCATCATCTGTTTGCGCAGGTCGATCACGTCGATCAGCATCTGTTCGGTGTCATCGCGGCCGCTAAAGGCCCGAAACGCTCGAAAACTGGGCTCGGGTTTGACCGTGGCCTGACTGGTCAGATAGCGTTTGCGCAGAGCGCGCGCCACTGAGGTGCCGCCGCATTTGGGAACGTGATGAAACACGAACCGCTGGGGCGCGGTGCGATCCAGAAACGCCCGGTTGAGTTTTCTGATCCGACCAATTGAATCCACGTTTCCGTCCGCCTTTCGCAGGTGTTGCGCTGTGTCCAGCGCATCAGGTTCAGGGCTGCGGCGTGTGATCTGCGCCGCG
This sequence comes from Rhodobacterales bacterium, assembly GCA_009992615.1. Taxonomy (GTDB): domain Bacteria; phylum Pseudomonadota; class Alphaproteobacteria; order Rhodobacterales; family Rhodobacteraceae; genus Oceaniglobus. The sequence goes on along the minus strand of JAACVA010000186.1, from coordinate 37,515 downwards.
CGCGTCAGTGTGGCGCAGAAGGCCGCGCACCGCCAGCGCCAGCGCGGAAATATGCACCAAAAAGGCAAGACACATGCCCCATGCAATGCCGTTCAATCCGCCCAGGATACCACCGACCAGACATGCCAGAAACATCGTCAGAACCGATCCAACCCGGATCAGCAGGTTCCGCCGGTATTGACGGCCGGCAAGAAGGCACATCTGAAGCGTCAGAACAACGGCCCGCAGCGTGGCGGCAAGCACGCAGATAGCCAGCAGATTGCCGAGGTTCGCATAACCCGCCCCGAACACCGCCCGGATCAGCCAATCGCCCAGAACGACACTGACACCGACAGCACAGAATGCGAAAACCACCAATGCAATCAGGATCTTGCGCAGGGCATGGCGCAGTGCGGAATGGCGGCGTTCGTCAAGGAACAGGCTGAACCGCGAGGTCAGCGATTGCATTGCGGCCATGGTCACCGTCGAGATCGCCTGCATGGCATAGCCGACGACGGTGAACTGGCCCAGGGCGATGACGTTCAACAACCAGATGATCGCATAGCGGGGCATGTTGCCCTGCAAGGCGGATAAAAGCCCGTTCAAAGCCAGTGGCAGCGAAATTTTGGCGAGGTCGAGCATGCGCGCCAAATCCCGCCCTTCGCGCGCGCCCTCTTGCCGCCACAACCGGCGGGCGCGCAGATGGTCGACACCCAGGGCCACTGCCGCCCAAACAAGAAACTGTGCCAGAAACGCCCATTCGACCCCGACACCATTCATCAGCAGCACCACGAACAGAACCGTTCCACCAATGCTGCGCAGAATCAGTGAACCCGCCACAAGGTGCATCCGGTCGAACCGTTGAAACACACCATAGGACAGATCCGACAGACATTCGGCGGATTTGGTGGCGCCGAGGATCAGCAGGATGGTCAGGGCGCTGCCTGAAAACGCGCTGAACCCGATCACCAGAACAAGTGCAAAACCCAAGGTGACCGAGATTGCCAAAAGGGTGCGGAAATCCTGAAAGCTGTAAACAGACCGTGCCGATGCTGCCACGTTCACCCGGATGCTGAGATCGAAGAAAAAGAACACCGGTATGACCACGGCCGAGGCCAGGCCGAAAAGGCCCACCTCTTGTACCGATGCGAACCGGGTCAGCGCCAGCAGGGTCACGAACTGGCTGGCAACATAGATCAACTGCCCAAGGATGCCCCAGCCCAAAAGCGTGCGCATTCCGATTAACCTGGGGGTGTGCGACGGACCGGTCAGGATACGTTTCCCCGGACAGAGGCCGGTGTGGTGCGCAATTCCAGCACGCGGTTCGGGGTGCATCGGCCGCGCAGCAGATCGCGCAGCGCGGTGACGTTGCCGCGCAGCCGCCCGCGCCGGTCGATCCAGGGTTCCGGCCGCAGCGATCTTGCCAGATTGGAGAGAATATTCTTGATCATGATCTTCAGAACCGGGGCGCGGCTGACAAATCCCTTGCGGATCATGTGAACAGGGTTGGCGATTTGTGAATAACCCAGCAACAATCCGGCGGATCGGCCTTGTTTGGTTCCAAGATGGACACCGACAAGGCTGTCGTCGCGCACGATTCGCCCGTACCTGGCCATGCGTTGCGACAGGTCCATATCCTCAAGCCAACCATACAGGGGCAGGGCTTCGTCAAACAATTCAGGGGGCGCGGCACGGATCGCCATATTGCAGCCATAGACGGAATACACCTCCTGGATCTGCGGATCAGGGGCCGTTTGCGGGGCTTGTGCCAGTATCGCCAGACCCTGTTCATGGGTGTATCCTGGTCCGTGGATACCATCGGCCAGCACCAGCCCGGTTGCCATCACAACATCGGCGTGCCGGGTGAAAAGCCGCCGCAGCGCCGAAATATATCCGTCGGCAATCAGAAAATCATCGTCGAGAAACAGAATGATCCCGCCCGGCTGCGGCGCACGCAGCACCGCATTGCGCTGCACGCACGACCCTTTCGGCCCGCTGACAATCTTGATCGGAAAGGGCAGCGGCGGCAAGCCGGCAAGATCGGCATCGCCGGGCTGTGCGATACTGAGAATCACCCGGTCGGGGGGGTCTTTCTGGGCTGCCAGAATTGCAATCGTCCGGCCAACGATGGTGCAACGGCCGGTAGTGGCAATGGCCACTGTCACCCTCGGATTGTCTGGCATTCGGATCACTTTCATACCGGGCAGCTTTGGTTCGCCGACCTGTGTCGTATTCGTATTACGACAGCCATCACATGACCAGATGCGCAAAATGCGCGGCTTCGCTTATGATCTGACGGCTGCCCCGATACATGGTTGCGGTTTCGCACAGAAGGGCAAACAGAAGGGCGCTGAAAACTGCGGGGTGATTGGCCTGAAAGGCCGCCAACCCCGTGCGCGACAGCCAGCGCGCAACCGGGCGATGCAACAGCACGGCGATGACGCCGCCGATGATCGCCCCCGCGATGATGTCTGACGCCCAATGAAAGCCGAGGATCAGCCGTGGCAGGCTGATCACGACCAGCGCGTGCAGCATCAGAACGACGCCCGCCTGACGGTGATATATCAAGACGCTTGAGGCCATGGCAAAAAACATCAGCGCGTGATCGCTGGGATAGCTGCTGTCATGTTCCAACACGTCCGCCCGCAGATCACCGGCCAGCACAAGGTCAAGACCATCGGTGTGCAGCGGCCTTGGCGAAAACGGCAGCACCATTTGCAGGATACGACCCAGAAATATCGCTGCGAACACGAGAATCAGAGTTGTATAGACGTTGGTGCGCCGCACCGTATCGTCGGCTGTGCGCGCCGAAAGGATCATGACAAGGATGCAGGCGGCGAACAGGCCTTTTACAAGATAGGATTCCTGTACAAAGTCGAGCAGAGCGTCGAAGGTGATGGAATGACCGACAACTTGGTTAAGCGTTTGGGCCAGGGTAAGATCCATCGGGGTGCGCCTCGCGTGAAAGTCATGAAACTGTTACATTGAAATGTCAGCGAAGAGTGACAGTCCATGGCTTTTTTCACGGTCATTTTGCGGCGCGAAGGTTTTGTCGCCAGAGGTGCCTGTCTTTTATTTACCTGTCGGGCGCCGGTGGTTAGGTTTCGGCGTCAAAGAAGGATGGCTTGGGGCGGGGTCGGACGTGGTGCAAGATGCAGATCAGGGCCGGCGGCGCATCGACACGGTGCTGATCCTGGGCGATTTTGCCGACATCAATGGCGGGCAGGCAAAGGTTGCCATTGATTCCGCGCTTTTGTTGGCGGGGGCAGGGGTGAATGTCGTGTTTCTTGCCGCCGCCGGGCCGGTTTCGCCGGTTCTGGAACATCCCCGGATCAGGGTTGTCTGTCTGGGTCAGAAAACCCTGATCGACAATCCCAGCCGCCTGAACGCGATAGTGTCGGGGCTGTGGAACGCCGCCGCTCTGAAGGCCGTGCGCGCCGAGATTGCGGCGCTTGATCCGGCATCCAGCGTGCTGCATTGTCATGGCTGGGCCAAGGCGCTGTCGCCCTCGGTGGGGCGGGCGCTGGCGTCGGCGCCGATACCGGTGCTTTACACGATGCACGAATATTTTCTCGCCTGTCCGAATGGTGGCTTTTTCGATTATCGCAGTCAGACAATCTGTACCCGGCGGGCACTGTCCCTTGACTGCATCACAACAAATTGCGATTCGCGCCATGTTTCTCACAAGGTGTGGCGGGTGGCGCGCGCGGCCATTGCGCAAAGCGTCGGGCGGTTGCCCGGTGGGCTGACGGACATCGCCTATATCTCGCGCACCCAGTTGCGGGCGATGGAACCCTATCTGCCGGCGTCGGCGCGGCTGCATACGCTGCCCAATCCGGTGTCTGTGGGGGGCGCAGCGGTGGATGTGTCGTGCAATGATGCCTATGTCTTTGTCGGGCGGCTTGCCCCCGAAAAGGGTGGTCTGCATTTTGCCCATGCGGCGCGGGAGGCAGGCGTGAAGGCGGTGTTCGTCGGCGATGGCCCCGAGGCGGCGGCGATCCGCGCGGCCAACCCCGAGGCGACGATCACCGGATGGCTGTCGCCCGCGCAGGTTCAGGATCAGCTTTCGGCGGCGCGCGCGCTGGTGTTTCCCAGTCTTTGGTACGAAGGTCAGCCACTGGTCCCGATCGAAGCGCTGATCCGCGGCATCCCGGTGGTGTGCGGAACCTGGAGTGCCGCGTCCGAGGTGGTGCGGGATGGGGTGAATGGCGTGATCTATGACCGCCCCGATGTGGCGGCGCTGGCCGCGGCGCTGGGCCGGGTGGCATCGGTCGGGGCGTTTGACGCGACCGAACTGGCCGACAGCGTGTCGCCCACGCGGCATCTGGCCCGGCTTCTGGACATCTATGACGCGATGCTGAACCCCGTGGCGTGACGGTTGCGGATTACGCCCATGATGACAGGTCCAACCCGTATGCCTCGGCCAGTTGCCGGTTAGCGGGGGCAAATTCGGCCCGAATGCGTGCCATTATATCGGCATCCGTGGTGCGGGACGGGGCGCGGGTGTTCAGGCTGCGGTACAGCCGCCGGGTGACATCATACACCCGCCCCTTCGGCAAACGATCGCGCAGCGCGATGTTCAGCCGCTGTAAACTGCGGTTGACCGGAACATAGCTTTCATTTTCGGCCTCGAAGGCATAGCTGCCGTAAAAGGCCGGGT
>JAACVA010000186.1:0-32864 GCA_009992615.1 Rhodobacterales bacterium | reverse complement strand
AGATCGCCAGATCGGCCATGAAGGCACGCGAGTCACGGCGCAGCGCGTCAAAGGTGCACACCTTCATCCGATCGCGCCCCAGCCTGTCGCGCCATTTGCCCAGCCAATCGACATAACGGGCATTTTGCAACGCGTCACGGGCCAGCTCGTTGCCGCCAAAATCGTGGCTGCGGCTCTGGATCGCCTTGAGATAAGCCTCGAACGTCATACCGGCCGGAACCGCCGACCAGTTGTTGCGGAAATAGGTATAGGTCGAAAGGATTTGCGCCGCCGGTTCGCGCAAAATGAACAGACAGCGGGGCCGGGTGGGCAGATCGGGAATCCAGTGCAGTGCGGTGCGGCTGTAAATATTGCTTGCCGTCCCTTCCAGCAGCAGCCGGGCCTCTGGCGGCACCGGGCGGAACGCGGTGCGCAGCGCATCGAGACCAGTGGCCACGTTGAAGGCGGGCTGAAACACATGACTGTCCGGATCGGCGAAAAAACATGTCTCTTTTGGCGTCGATCCGTGGGCCTGTGGATGATCCGCAAACCAACGGAACACCGAGGATGTGCCAGATTTCGGGGCGCCGGCAATGAAAAGCGACGGCAGCGCGTCCAGAGGTTCAGTCATTGTCGTGTCCTTTGGTCAAACCACGGATGTGTTGCGCCATTTCGGCGGTAAACCGGTCCAGCGTGAAATGCGCCTGAAACGCGGCCAGTGCGCGGGGGCGCATCGCGGCCAGATCCGGGCGGCGCAGGCCTGCCAGCAGCGCGCTCAGGTCATCCTCGTCCAGATCGAAACCGGCACCGCAGCCGTTGCGCTCAAGAAATCCATCGGTGGCGCAGCCGCTTGAGGCAAAGACCGGGCTGCCGTTGCGCAGAGCCTCAAGCACGACCAGCGGCATCCCCGCCTCCCATCGGGAGGGAACGATCAGCGCATCGGCTGATTTGCAATAACTGTCGATCTGATCGGGGTTGGCCCAACCATGATTGGTCACACCGTCACGCGGTTCCGGCGTGTCACCGCCCCGCACCGCGCCGCCGACCAGATGCAGGTGCAGGCCAGGGTTCTGCGCCCGCGCCCGCGTGAAGGCGGGCAAAAGAAGATCCAGCCCCTTCTGGCGATCAAACCGTCCGACAAACAGAAGATGGGTCTCGTCCGTTGATGCCCGATCAAACAGATCGTCCGGCGCCTGCGGGTCAGCCGCCGGCACCGCGTGTTCCACCACGATTTGCCTGCCGCGATAGCCAAAGCGCCGCGCGGTGGCGGCGTCGTTCTGCGCCACGTTGATCACCAGATCCGCAAGGCCGCACAGATTGCCTTCGACGGCGCGCACCATGTGGCCTTTCCAGCTGTTGGCATCCTGCGTGGCGATGGCCCAACAGTGGGCGCAATAGATTGCGGGCGTTTTGTCCTGCAAAAGCCGCAGCACGACAAGCGGCAGCAGGGAAAACGTGCTGTTGAAGAAATAGATGTCAGGCTTGCTGCGTTTACGCTCGGCAAGAAAGGCCCGCAAAAACGCAATCAGGGCAGAACCGCCGCGCCGTTCGCGGTGAAACGTCAGCACATCGGCCTCGGGGCCAAGAATGTGACGATCGGCATCGGGAAGCAGGACACGGCAGGCAATCCCGTGATCGGCCAGGGCCAACAGATTTTCCTGATACCGCCCGACGCCGCCACTGGCGGTTTCACAAAGGCTCAGCATTGAAAGGCAACGGGCATCTGGCATCTTCAGGCCTTTGGTTTCGGGGAACGATTCGCGGCTTTCACCAGCGCGTGCCTCTTGTTTCAACGGTCCTGACGTGGCGTCGCCCGTCTTGATTGTTTGCACCTTCAGCACAATTTCCAAGGCAGGCGTGCACTGTCGCGGCCGTCAAGGAAATTTTGCCAACAAAAAAAATAATTAACAGGGTGTTACTAGCTGGCACCCATGAAACATGAAACTATCAATTATGGAAATTAGAAGGCAAATATGTGAGACGGGCGCTGCGATGATGATGCAAAAAAAGTTGCCAGAGGTGCTCTCGAGGCCGCTGGTCGTGGTTGAGGGATCGAACCACCCCCATTTCAACGAATTTTACATGAAATATTCTAAAAGGTGGCTCGATTTGGCGCTTTCCGCGCTGATTCTCGTCATCGCGGCGCCGATCATGGTGTTTGTTGCGATCCTCGCTGTGCTTGATGGCGGGCCGGCGCTGTTTGGCCACGAACGGATCGGACAGTGTGGTCAGCGGTTCAAATGCCTGAAATTTCGCACCATGCGTACCGATTCCGCCACAATTCTTGCCCATTTGCTGGCCAGCGATCCGAAAGCAGCGGCCGAGTGGGCGCGGGATCACAAGCTTGCACACGACCCGCGAATCACCCGAATCGGCCGGTTTCTGCGGCGGACAAGCTTGGATGAACTGCCGCAGTTGATTAACGTGATCCGTGGCGAGATGAGCCTTGTCGGCCCGAGGCCGGTCACCGAGGAAGAACTCGGCAAATATAGCGGGCACCGTCAGAAATATCTGGCGCTGCGCCCCGGTCTTACCGGGATCTGGCAAGTTCATGGCCGGGGCACTGTAAGTTATGAGGAACGGGTCGATATGGACGTGCACTATTACAGGACCGCCAGCTTCTTCGGCGACATGGTATTGTTGTTTCAGACGGCGGCAGTGGTCGTAGAGCGCAGGGGGCAATGACACAGTCGCCTGACAGGAATGGTGGGCGGCCCCGTTACGGGGCACCGGCGAACAGCGAGGTTTCGCTGTCCGAGGTGTTTCGTCAGGCGCTGCGGTTTTTGCGCCGTCACCTGTGGCTGATCCTGCTGTTTGGCTTCTCGTTCGCCGTTCTGACGCTTGTTGCGACCCAGCGGATGGAGCGGCTGTACAAAAGCACGGTCCAGTTGATGATCGACCCGGTGGCGTCCAGCCCGATCGAGGCGGAAAGCGCCGGTGTCGTCACCGCCGACACGGCCTATGTCGACGGGCAGATCCTGTTGATCGAGGCCGACGACACGCTGCTGAATGTGGTTGCGCGTGGCAACCTTACCGAGATCGCGTTCTTTCAGGCGCAGCCGGTGAATATCGTTCTGCGGTCGATCTCGGCGGCCAAGACGATGATCCTCGGGTCCGCCTCGGATGACCGCAGCCGTCCCGCCGGTGGGCCCAGCCGCGCCGAGATTGTCGCCAAGAACACTCTTGCGAAGGCGATGAGCGTTGAGCGCGAAGGCGACACCAATGTCATAACTATCAGTGTGCGTGCGAATTCTCCGGGGCTGTCTCAACGCACGGCGGCGCTGGTGGCGGAAACCTTTGTCGACATCCGCTTGGCGATGCGCCGGCAGGACGCGGCCGCATTCAGCGACTGGATTGCTGGCCGGGCCGAGGAACTGCGCCAACAGGTGGGCGACGCCGAAGCGTCCGTTACCGATTACCGCATCGCCAACGGCCTTCTGAATGATGGGGACGGCACGTCGCTGACCGCGCAGTTGTTGACTGAGATCAACGCGGAACTGATACGGGCACGCGCGGATCTGGCCCAGAAAACCGCAGCACTGGACCGTGCGCGCGTCGTGCTGGAGGAGGGTGGCGACATCCTGAGCCTGCCCGAAGTGCAGCTGTCACCGATCGTCAATGAGTTGCGCAACCAGATGTTGCTTCTTGAGCTGCGCGAACGGGATTTGAGCACAAGCTCGACCCAGTCGAACCCGCGTCTGGTGCAGGTTCGTCAGCAATACGACGCCATGCGCGATCAGCTGGATGCAGAGGTTGCGCGCATCGTTGCGACCCTGGCCAATGAGGTGCAGACCCTTGAAAGCCGCACCGCTCTGCTGGGCGAGGCTCTGTCGCAGGCCGGCGGGCAGACCCAGGCCGAATCCCAGGTTGCCGTCGGGCTGCGCCAGCTTGAAAGGGTGGCCGAGGCCCTGCGCCAGCATTACCAGCGCTATCTTGACAATGCCGGTCTTGCCGCAGAACTGAATTCGTTCACCACCAGCGGTGTGCAGGTCATGACATCGGCCACGGTTCCGATCGAGCCGTTCTATCCGACGGTGAAGGTTTTCGTCATCATGAGCTTTCTGTTGGGAAGCGGCATCGGTGTTATCGTCGGGCTGTCGCGCGAGGCGCTGGATGGCACCTTCCGCTCGGTCCAACAGATCGAAGATCTTCTGGACACGCGGGTCCGGGCGCAGATACCCAAGCTGAAATCAGGCGCCGACATTCCCGGTATCGTCGCCATCGAGCCGTTTTCGCCGTTCAGCGAAACAATCTCTGCCCTGCGCTATATGCTGTTCTCGGCTGGTTCGGAGGATGGGCGCGCGCCTGTGTTCCTGCTGACCTCGAATGCGGCGGGCGAGGGGAAAACCTCGATTGCGTCGTCGCTGGCCCTGTCGGCCAGTCTTGCGGGGCAGAATGTTCTTCTGATCGACGGGGATCTGCGCCGGGCGGGTCTGACCGTGAAATATGGCTTTGAAGACGACATCGGCCTTGCCGACATCCTGAGCGGCGGGCCATGGCAGGCACCCGACATCATGGAAAAGGGCACGCTTGACATTCTGCCGGCCGGCACGCTGTCAAATATGACCCACAACGCGCTTGAATCGCCGAACCTGCCCAGATTTCTTGATCTGGCGCGCAAATCCTATGACCTGGTCGTGATCGACGGGCCGCCGGTGGCCCATATCGCCGATTGCACAATCCTGTCCCGGCACAGCGATCAGTTGTTGTTTGTGGTGCGCTGGGGCGTCACCCTTCGCGATCAGGCGCTGCGCGGGTTTCGGCGCCTGCCGAAATCAAAGATTTCGGGCGTGGTGATGAATGGCTGCACGGCCGATGACGAAATCGGCCTCGGCTCGACATACAAGCTGTATTCCCGCGCGATGCGCGCGCGCGACAAACTGATCAGCCTTCAGGCGCACCGGTTGCCCGATCCCCGTGGCGAAGCGGTGAGCGAAAAACGCCGCGCATGACCCTGGCGCGGGTGCCACGGTCGGTCAGATGGGTTTTGCCCTGTGCCCTGGCGCTGGTGATTGCGGCGCTGCCATTGTCCTGGATCCCCGTTGCCACGGTTGGCGGTTTCAATTTGCAGCTTCCCTATGCGGCGGCGTTGCTTTTGGGGATATTGCTGTGGCTGTTCCCCGATCCCCTGGCGCTGGGGCTGAAGCATCTGCCGTCTGCCGTCGCGCCCTGGCTGGTGGCCTATCTGCTGTATCTGGTGGTGCTGCATTTCGGCCTGGCAGGGGGCGCTACGAAAGGCATGATCCTGCGACAGGTGTTCTTTCTGACCTGCGGCTGTATCTTTGCGCTGGGCATCGTGGCAACGGGTGCCGACACCCGGATGTTCCGCACCGGCGGTTTTCTCGCGCTGGTCAGTTTTCTGGCGGTGTCCGAAGTCCTTGCCTGGCAGATCGGGCTGAGCTGGATCACCGTTATTCAGCACCTTGTTTCGTCGGGCGATCTGGATTTCGTGTTTTACCAGTTTCTGAAGCAGATGTTTCAACTGGTCCTGCCCAGCGGCGTCGAGGCGCAGGCATCGGACAAGAACGCGGTGGCTGTGGCGATCCTGACCGGATTGATCCTGTTTCGGGCCGGTCATCCGGGCGACAGATCAGACCGGTTTGGCCAGATCGTGACGTTGCTGGCGCTTGCGATACTTGTCGTGCTGAACACGCGATCGGTTCTTCTGTTGGCCGCCATCGCTCTGCCATTCGCCGGCTGGATCGCCACGATGCGCGAAGGCGTCCGGGACGTTGGTGCACTCGTGTTGAAGACCCTGCTGTTTTTCGGACTCATGGCAGGGGGGGTTCTGGTCATTTCGATGGACACGGCCGCCGTGGCGATGATCGGGGAACGGTTTTCATTTGCCGATGACTCGTCCGGCAACCGTCTTGGGCAATATGCCTGGGCGCTGGCGCGGATCGAGGAGAATCCGCTGTGGGGGTCGGGTCTGGGCACATTCAAGGGCCAGCCGGTTCACAACCTGTTTCTGGGGGCCTGGATGCACGCCGGGATATTCGCCTTTGTGCTTGTGGTATTTGCCTATCTTTCAATCGTGATCGGGTGGTTTCTGTTTGTCGTGCGGGCGGTGACGCAGAAAGGCTATTGGGTTTTGGCTGTGCGCGCCGAATGGATTGCCGTTCTGCCGATCGTGCCGCTGTTCCGGGTCTGGATCTCGGGAGATTCCGGTCACCCGTCTTTTGTCGAATGGACGGCGCTTTTTGCCTTTTACGGTCTGATCCTGACCAACCGTATCGCCAAGGCCGACCAGCGGGTTTCGTCGGTCTCTGATCCGCAGAGCAGACCTTTTGTTCTGTCCTGAAACGCGCAAGGATAGGATCATGGAATCGCACCGGCACCCGCGCCCCGCCGCCAAGGGCGGGCGGTTGATCTTGCTGAACAAGCCTTATGGCGTGCTGTCGCAGTTCAGCGGTGGTATGTCGCCGGATCGGCGCGATACGCTTGCCGGATATATCGCGCAGCCGGGCCTCTATCCGGCGGGGCGTCTGGACAAGGACAGCGAGGGAGTGCTGTTGTTGACGGATGACGGTCGGTTGCAGGCGCGCATCGCCGATCCAAGGTTCAAGCTGCCCAAGACCTATCTGGTGCAGGTGGAGGGTGAGCCGGTTCAATCCGCACTCGAAGCTCTGCGCGGCGGTGTGGCGTTGAACGATGGCCTGACCCGGCCCGCCGAGGTTGAGCGCATCGCCCCGCCCGATCTTTGGCCGCGCGATCCGCCGGTCCGGTTCCGCAAGACGGTGCCCGATTGCTGGTTGCAGATCATTCTGCGGGAGGGCCGCAACCGGCAGGTGCGCCGAATGACGGCGGCCATCGGCCACCCGACGCTGCGGCTGGTGCGCTGGCGTGTGGGGGACTGGGCAATCGACGGGCTGGCACCGGGGGCCTGGCGGGATGTCACACCGCCTGAAGGGCCGGGCATCGCCGAATCGCGGCACACCATCGCGCGACCTGTGGCGCGCCCTGTGGGAAGACGCTGATGCAAGCCACCTCACCACAAACCCCCGCCGCGCGCCGATGACAAGTTGGCTGCACGAGGAACGATTGCAGGCCGTTCAATCAGTTGTGCGGGAAACCGGGGCAACCCGCGTGCTTGACCTCGGGTGCGGTGACGGCGATCTGTTCGTGCGACTGGCCAGTGAGCCCGGTTTGGCGGCCTTGGTCGGCGTGGATATTTGCCGCGCGTCATTGGCGCGTTTGCGCAGCCGCTTGGCTGCGTACGATGTCTGTGTGCCCTCGATCGAGCTGCGCGAAGCCTCGATGACCGAACCGACACCCGATCTGGCCGGATTCGACTGTGCGGTTCTTGTCGAGACGATCGAACACATCGACCCGTCCCGCCTGTCACAGCTTGAGTCTGCGCTGTTTCGCACCCTGCGCCCCCGACAGATTGTGATCACGACGCCGAATGCCGAGTTCAACGCGGTGCTGGGCGTGCCGCCGCATCGGATGCGGCACCCTGGGCATCGGTTCGAGTGGGATCGGCCAAAGTTCCGCCGCTGGTGCCGGCGGGCGGGCGATGCGGCCGGATATGTCGCCCTGTTCCACGATATTGCGGGGCATCATCCAGCGTTTGGCGGGGCCAGCCAAATGGCGGTGTTCACCCGCACCGATGCAGTTGCGCCCCCCGCCGCAGACGTATGACGGCGGGCATTGGACCCGTCTTGACGATCTTGTTGTCAGGCCGTACCGTTTAACGGTTTAAAGGTTCCAAAACGCGGCCATGCCCCATAAATGCATCGCTGCACCGTATTTCTTGCCCCTCTTTGATCCAGATCATGAGAGCCGCTGGTGACTGATGGCTATACCAAGAAGCGCGGTTCGATGTCCCTGACATCTCCGAGACATCCACATGGTTGCCCCCGAGTCGTCTTCGCCATTGCGCCGTGAATGGCAGCAATCATGAAAGGACGCGCATAATGCGGTCTGCAAAATCACTATTAATACTGGCCCTGTTCGGCGGGGCGCTTTTATTCGCTTGGCTGACACACGGGACCGGCGTCGTGCGCGACGATCCGGCGCGCAACATCGCCATCCCCGCCGATCTGACCGTGCCCTTGCAGGTACAGGCGGCCTATAACGACAGCACGATGTTTTTCCGCTATCGCTGGCCTGCTGAAAAGCCGGGGTTCTTCCACGACATCTTGCGATATCAGGATGGGGAATGGATCGTCGAAGGCAAGGCTGTTCCCGGACCGCAGGCCGATGGTCTGCACGAAGATCGCGTCGCGATGATGCTGGACGATGGCAGCGTGCCTGAGTTTGGCCGCTATGGTGGTTATGTCGCCATTGGGGCTGGTCTGGCCGGTCTGACCGACGAGGCACCTGAAGAAGTGACCAAATATCTGCCGCAAACCCGCAATCGGCTGGGCGCGTGGGATGATATGGCCGATGATGCCAAGCTGGCGGCACAGCGCGAGGCGGGTTATTTCCTGGATCTGTGGCATTGGAGAGGTGGTCGGTCGAACCCTTTGGGCGCGGCTGACGATCAATATGTCGGGTCCAAGCGCGGCGGTGACGCGGGCAAAGGCACCTATGGCACCAACTGGGACAAGGACCTGAACCAGCCCAAGATGATGTTCACCTCGGGCCACGGCACCCTGAAATGGGCTGACATCCAGGCGGGGACGGTCACCCAGGATGACACCTATGCCTTGATCCCGGCTGTGACGGTGCCGTTCGATCCGAACGCGGGTTGGCAGAATGGCGATGTCATTCCGCGCCGCATCTTGACGCCACCTGAAGGGTCGCGCGGCAATATCGGTGTGGTTGGTGCGGGTCGTTGGACCGATGGGTATTGGGACGTGACTCTGTCGCGGGCGCTGGATACCGGCAACCCGGCTGACGACAAGATCCTGAAGGATCAGGGGGCCTATCAGATGGCATTTGCAATTCACCGCAATGCCACTGGCGGGCGCTGGCACTATGTCTCTTTACCGGCCACCCTCGGGTTGGGTCGCCCCGGTGACGTGACCGCCACACGCTTTCAGGGTGGCACACCAACCTGGGGTGACAGCTGGACCGATGTCACATTGTTCTATCCGGGACAGGTGACATGGCCGATGCTGAACAACGCCAGGGCCCATGCCGGGGCCGAATACATTGCCAAGGGCGTGCCCGTGGCCTATCGCCATTCGCCCGAGCAACTGGCGAATTACGGGATCGAGCAAGAGTTCAAACCGCAGATCAAACGCCAATGGCTTTTCACCCTTCTGGCGGGTGTCCTGTTGATTGCCGCCTTTGGTGTCGCGCTTGACGTTACCCTCAAAAACCGCAAAGGAGCCTGATCCAATGGCCGCTTATCACGTTGTAATGGTTCACTTTCCGATTGCGCTTTGGCTTGTGGCCGGATTGGCGATCTTTATCCGCGCGGTGTCTGACGGCGCGGTTGGACAGACCTTTGACCGGGCCCTGCCGACATTGCTTGTGGCGGGGGTCGTCTTTGGCGCCCTGGCCTGGGTGCTGGGGCTGAATGTCTGGCCCTGGTCAACGCTGAGTTCCACCCCGATGGGGCGCAACCACATGCTGTTGGCCAGTTGGTCATTGGCCTATTTTGCGCTGCTGACGGTGCTGCGTCTGCGCCATGGCACCGTGATCTGGCAGGGGTTGAACCGTCTGGTCATGGTTGGTTTGGCCGGGGTCGGGGTGATCTTTGTCGGCATCACCGGCACGCTTGGCGGCCACCTTGTGGGCAACTATACCGAGGTGGGTCAGGTGCTGCGCCTGTTGGGTTGGGAGATCTACTCCACCTTCTATGTGCCCAACCTGACGATCGGCGTCATTGTCGTGGTCAGTGTCGTGATGGTGGTGCTGGCGCTGTTGGGCCGCAATGCGGCGCAAAAGGCCGGCTGACAGATCATCCGCCGGGCCTATCTGAAACGGGCAGGCCACAAGCCTGCCCGTTTTTCTGTCGGTCGTTTGCGTGGCGCCTTGGGCCGAGCAGTGCATTTTGCCCCACAAACCCGGTGTGTGCCGGATCAACCACACGGGTCCCAAGAACAAGCCGGGGCTGGCTGACGCAGGTTCGCTCGCGGGTCTTACCGCAGCGGCGCGGAGGCCCTGATCCTGGCCAGTTCGGCGGGCAACAGCGCCGCCCCCTCGGCGCGTTGCAATGCTTCGCGCGCCATCTGGTCGCAGGGGGCTGCAAAAACATCCGGCGCGGCAAGGCAAAGCGAGGCAAGCCCCTTCTGCAACCGGATCTGAACCTCGGACAGCGCTGCGCCATCGCGGGAGATCGGCCTGAATGCGTCTTCCATCAGGTCTTGCAAAGCGATCGCAGGCACGAAGATGCGGCTGAACTCGACCTCGACATCGCTGTCGGACCGCCATTGCGACAGGATGCGCACATGCCGGCCAAGAATGTCGATGGCGGTGCCCGGATCATTCACCGCAGGCGACAGCGCCCGCGACGCGATCTCGCTCAGGACAATCAGGCCGAACCTGGGGTCGCCCTCGAACGTACGTCGGGTTCCGATCACGACGGCGCGGCGGATCGCCTTTGACGCGTCTTCCGAAGCCGGGGGAGGATCGACATACAGCAGCGGTTGTTCCGGCGCGACAAATCTGCCCGGCAGGCAATGCAGAAAGATCCGTGAACCGGCATCTTCGGCGCAGTCCTGAAGCGCCTGCATGTCAATATGCTGAACATACCCGGTTTCGTTGGCGACAATCGGGGTGGCATGTGCCGGGATCGTCCCGATCAGCATGTTGCCGCCCAGCCATGGATTTTCCAAACGGCGGCCCAGCGCCCGGCTGGCGGCTTTTTCGACCCTGTCAAGTATGTCATCCATCCGCCCGAATTGCATCAGGTGGCCGATCCAGCGGATCAGCGCCACCACGACCAGCCCAATCACCGCGATGGTGAAGAAAAACAGGATGACCCGGCCAGAGGCGCCATAAAGCTGGGCCTTGATCGCGATCAGCCCGACGAGACCGAACAGGAAGGCGCCGAGGAAGGTGGCAAGAACATTCTGGGTCGTATTGTCTTCCTGCAACAGGATGGTGGCCCGCGGTGTGGCGGATCCCGCTGCGGCCGCAAAGGCAGACACGGCGATCGACAAGGAAAAGGTCGTCACCGCCAGCATCGAAGAGGTCAGCACGCCAAGAAGGCTTTCGACTGCGCCCGCACCGGCGCTCATCGCGAAATCGTCGGGGATGATGGGCGCCAGCACCCGCGCAAGGCCCGACGCGAACACCGCCAACAGCGCAAAGGCAATAACGCGGGCCCAGACCTTTTTCAGAATTTCGCGCAGATACCATATGGGACGCGTGATCATTGTGACTCAAACCTTTGTGACGGGTCCGACCGGCGTTCGGTTTTGCCCGTCATGGCTGGTCTCTTTCGGTCAGAAACCAATCTGCGGGCAGCTGCGCTCGCCCACAGTTAAACATATTGTCACCCTCGGGAAACGCCGCACGCCCCGATCGCGCCTTCAGATCTGCCCAAGCGATACCCCGGCACAGGCGGTTTTCATGCGGAAGATCGACGATTGGCTGAGCCAGTTGGTTGACTTGCGGCATGGCGGGGTTTCTTTTGTGCGGGCAACGAATGGTCAGTCACAAGGTTGTATGGCCTATCCCCCTTGGCACAATCTGTCACTGCTGGCCAGATCGTAAATCTGGGGCAACACCCCTTGAAGGAGCTACCGCAATGTCGGACCAAAACCTGTGCATCGAAAAGGCCGGTTCAAAGACCGCGTGTGACAGGCGGTTTCAAGTGTTGCACGGCGAGCGTGACGCGGCCGAGACCAGGCCCAAGGAAACGCGCGCGGCCAGCGATATTGCATGGAATGACCTGCAGGCCGCTTTCGACAAGGCCCGGAATGACATCCCGGAGGCTGTCAAGCGCGCACAGGCGCGGGTCGGATAGGCGGATCTTGCCAATGACGACGCCAGACAGGGCCGCAGCGACCGATGGCCTGACGGCCCTGTTCGCCCGGATTACCGGCACCAAGCGCGACGAGGTCCGCCCGGGCGAAGCACGCAACGGGCTGATCCATATTGCATCCTTGATGCTGACCAAGACGGCGGATGCGCTGATCGACCCCAAGCTGGTGCTGTCCTGGCTGATGACGGCGCTGGGGGCGCCGGGGGCTCTCATCGGGGTGCTTGTGCCGGTGCGCGAGGCCGGCGCGCTGTTGCCGCAACTGGCCCTTGCCCGCCGGGTCGAGGCCAGCCCGCAGCGCAAGCGGTTCTGGGCCGTGGGCAGCGCGATACAGGGGCTGGCCGCCCTTGGCATCGCGGCGGCGGCGCTGCTGTTTGACGGGGCGTTGGCGGGTGGTGTGATCGTCGCCTGTCTGGCTGTGCTGGCGGTGGCGCGGTCTGCCGCTTCGGTCAGTTACAAGGACGCCTTGGCGCGCACCATCACCAAGCGGCGGCGCGGTGCGATCACCGGCCTTGCGGCATCGGTGGCCTCTGTTTCGGTCTTTGGCGTGGGGCTGTTGATGGCGTCGGGTCTGTTTGACGTTGCAATCGCCCCTTTGGCCGCGATCATCGCGATTGCCGGTGTCGCCTTTCTGATTGCGTCGGCTGTCTTTCTGGCGCTGCAAGAACCCGAAAGCGCACCGGACAGCGAACAGGATGACGGTTCTATTGCAGCGTTGATCCGGCCAATCCTCGATGACCCACAGTTGCGCGTGTTCGTGGCCGCCCGCGCCGCGCTTGCGGTAACGGCCCTTGCGCCGCCGTTCATCGTGATGCTGTCGGCCGCGTCGGGGCGCAGCGCCCTGAACGAGCTTGGCCCGTTGGTCATGGCATCGACCGCCGGATCGGTGCTGGCCTCTTATGTCTGGGGGCGGTTTTCCGACCACTCCAGCCGCCAGACGTTGATCTTGGCGGGCGCGCTGGGGGCGCTGGTGTTTGCGGTTGTGGGCGGTGCTGGCCTGATCTTGGGCGGGCTTGGCGGGTCGCCGGGGGCCGCCGCGGCGATCTTTGCCGCGCAGATCGCCTATGAGGGGGTGCGTGCGGGCCGCAAGCTGCACCTGACCGACATGGCCGAAGATTCATTCCGGGCGCGGTACACGGCGGTGTCCAACACGCTGATCGGTGCCGTGCTTCTGGTGGGGGGGCTGTTCGGCTGGGCAGCAGACCGGTTTGGCCCGGCACCCGTTCTGCTGTGTTTCGCGGTCTTGGCTGCTTTCGGGGCGTTTCTGGCCTGTCGCCTGCACGAGGTGCAGAGACGCTGATGCGGCCAACCATGGGCCTGCCGTTTCAGCCGCCCTCGGTTTCGATGTTCATTTCGGCGCCGCAATGCTTGCAATGAACCGCATCCGCATCATGCAACAGAAGGCCGCAATTCTTGCATTTCTGCCGCACCTTTCGGGGTTGGAAAACCGATTGCAGCAGATGCAGGAACAGCCCGACCCCGACAATCAGGATGGCGATCGACAGCCACCGCCCGATCGTGCCGACCAACACGATGTCGCCAAATCCGGTCGTGGTCAGCGCCGTCATTGTAAAATACAACGCATCAAGCCATGTGGCGATGTTTGGGTTGATGTCCTTTTGCAGGGCATGAACCGCCCCCGAAACGATAAATATGAAGACTCCGAGGTTCACCGTGCGCTGGATGACATTTTCGTTGCGTCTGAAAAAACGGCTGTCTTCGCGCAGTTCCTGTAGGACCCGATAGGATCGCGCGACGCGCAGGGCGCGCAACACCCGCAGGAAAGCGAATTCACCAAAGATCAACGGCGCGATCAGGCTGAGGATCACGATGATGTCCACCAAGTTGAGCGGCGTGCGGATCAGAAAGTCACGGCTGCTGGACGAGATGAGCCAGCGCGCAGACAGATCTGCCAGAAGGATCGTCGCGAACAGCAGTTCCAGCGCAGGCAAACCATTGGGCAGTCCCAGCACGCTGGTCACGACATAGCTGGCGATGACGATCAGATCGACCGACAGCAGCCCAAGCCGAAATCGCAAGGCAGCCTTCGAACCCCCGTGATACAGCCTGTCGAGGCGGGTGCGCAGAGAATTGACCTGGCCTGTGTGGCGTTCTTTTGACACGGTGCTTTTCCTTTGTTCGGGGCCGAGAGTGCCCGGTGGAAGCCTTGGAAAGATCCACCGTCAGACACCGTTGCCAACTTTTTTCCGTCCCTGGATTGAAAGTTTGCCGGAAACACCATAATCGTCATATCGACGACACTGTGGAATTTCTTCGGAAAAACGCTTATGACGCGCTGCGCCACAGGGCTGATGTTCAGTCGGGCGCATCCTTTCGGCACTGATGCCGTCAAACGATCCCTAAGACCGTAAGACGAAAAAGCGATCATGTTCAAGGACAACACCGTTTTGACCGGTGATCACCGCGCGGCCCGACTGAACATTTGGCTGTGTGGCACCAGCGCCAAAACCCGAAACCATGGCAGATCGCACGCCTGCCTTGGCAGTAAGCCGGGGTGATTGCGAGCAAACAAACAAAACCCAAGAGGAAATGCTGAATGAGCGAAGAACGACAGGATTCGAGCATGGATGAGCCGGACGCCAACGCCACCACCGGGAGTGAGCCTGTCCCTGAACCCGAGGGCAGGACCGAAATCATCGAAACCGGGTATGACATCGGCCAGGACAATTTCAGCGGCAGCGTCGCGTTGGAACTGGACATCCACAAGGTGGTGTTCTCGGTTTCTGCGATCGGGATCATGCTGTTCACCTTTCTGACGCTGGCGTTTCAGAATGACGCCGAACCGCTGTTCGTCGGTTTGCGCGACTGGCTGACCGGGCGGTTGGACTGGTTTTTCCTGTTGTCCGGCAACATCTTCGTGATCGTCTGCCTTGGTCTGATCGTTTCGCCCTTGGGCAAAGTCCGGCTGGGCGGGCCCGAGGCCACCGCCGATTTTGGCTATGTCGGTTGGTTTTCGATGTTGTTTGCCGCCGGTATGGGGATTGGCCTGATGTTTTTCGGAGTGTCCGAGCCGATGTCGCATTATTCGACGTCCTTTGCGGGTATTTCGGTTGGCGAGGATGGTCTGCGCACGGATTGGGCACCGCTGGGCGGGGCCGAGGGAAATGCCGTTGAAGCGCGGCGCCTTGGCATGGCGGCAACCATTTTTCACTGGGGACTGCATCCTTGGGCGATCTATGCCGTTGTCGCACTTGCGCTGGCGTTGTTCAGCTATAACAAGGGTTTGCCACTGACCCTGCGCTCGGCGTTCTATCCGATTTTCGGTGAACGCGTCTGGGGCTGGCCGGGTCATGTCATTGATATTCTGGCGGTGTTCGCCACGGTGTTCGGGCTGGCAACGTCGCTGGGGATCGGGGCACAACAGGCCGCTGCGGGGCTGAATTTCCTGTTCGGGCTGGGCACCGGAAATTCGATGCTGATCCTGCTGATCATCGGGATCACGCTGATCGCCATCGGATCGGTGATCCGTGGCCTTGAAGGCGGCGTGAAGGTGCTGTCGGAAATCAACATGGGTCTTGCGGCGCTGTTGCTTTTGTTCGTCATCATCGTCGGGCCAACGATGGCCATCATCACCGGGTTCTTCGACAATCTGCTGGCCTATGGCAAGAACCTGCCGGCGCTGTCGATGCCCTTCGGGCGCGAGGATGCGAACTTTGCCCAAGGCTGGACAGCGTTCTACTGGGCCTGGTGGATCAGCTGGTCGCCCTTCGTGGGCATGTTCATCGCGCGGGTCAGCCGGGGCCGCACGGTGCGCGAATTCCTGATTGCCGTTCTGATCGTGCCGACCCTGCTGTCGGTGCTGTGGATGACGGCCATGGGCGGCACGGCAATCGGGCAGGTTGTGAATGACGGTTATACCGCCGTTCAGGATGCGGCGCTGGAACTGAAACTGTTCCAGATGCTGACGCAGCTGCCGTTGACGGCGATCACCTCATTTGTCGGGATCGTGCTTGTGGTGGTGTTTTTCGTCACCTCGTCTGACTCGGGGTCGCTGGTGATCGACACGATCGCGGCGGGCGGCAAGACCAATGCGCCAGTGATCCAGCGGATTTTCTGGGCCAGCTTCGAGGGTGCCGTCGCCATTGCGCTGTTGCTGGGCGGCGGCCTGGCGGCGTTGCAGGCGATGGCGGTTTCGACCGGGCTGCCTTTCACTCTGGTGCTGCTGGGAGCCTGCTATGCCGTCGTGCGCGGGTTGATGAACGAACCACGCTGACACCACGCACACCCGGCGCCGCCATTATGGATGCGCCGGATATTGCGCAGATGGCGATCTGTGGCTTGACACACAGCCCCTGATGCCGTGAGCCTGAACGAGCGCGATCCAGTCACGCGATTGTCCCTGTCGGCCTGCTGTATCGGGGCGGTTTGCCTGATGTCAGCACGCGCCTTGGGCGGTGTCGATTGTGCCGTAGGTCTGGCGTAACACTGCGGCATCATCGCGAAAGCCCTCTCATGACCACCCCCCAGATCCTGATTTTCGCCATTCTTGCCGCAACCATGGCCCTGTTTTTATCGGGGCGGTTTCGCCATGACATCGTGGCGCTTATGGCGCTGATGGCCTGTGTGATCGCAGGGTTGGTTCCCTCGGCAGAGGCCTTCGCGGGGTTTGGCCACCCGGCGGTGATCACGGTGGCCTGCGTGCTGATCCTGAGCCGGGGGTTGCAGAACACCGGCGCCGTCGATTGGCTGGCCCGCGCCGTCTTGCCGCGCGGTGGTGGGCGGCACACCGGGATGGCCGCCTTGATGGGGTTGGGTGCGGTGCTGTCGGGGTTCATGAACAACGTCGGGGCAATGGCGCTGTTGATGCCGGTGGCGGTGCAACTGTCCGGGCGGCTGGATCTGACACCGGGTCAGGTGCTGATGCCGCTGGCCTTCGGGACGATCCTGGGCGGCATGACCACACTGATCGGCACGCCACCCAACCTGATCGTGTCCGGATTTCGCGATCAGTCAGGGTTGGGGCCTTTTGCGATGTTCGATTTCGCCCCAGTCGGTTTTGCGGTGGCGCTGCTTGGCGTGGTGTTTATCGCTGTCATCGGGTGGCGGCTTGTCCCGGTGCGCAAGGCATCGACCGACGGGGAATTTGAAACCGGAAGTTACCTGACCGAGGTGCACGTTCCGCAAGACAGCAGCGCCGTAGGTCTGAGCCTGCGGGCGTTCGAGCACGAAATCGACGATAGCGGTGCGCAGATTGTCGGGCTTGTGCGCAACCGGGTGCGGATGACCGCGCCGCATGGCGGGCGTCTGATCCGTGCGGATGACATTCTGGTACTGGAGGCCGATGTCGATGCTGTGGCAGAGGTGTTGTCGGTGTTCGGGATCACGCTTGAAGAACAGGGTCCGCCGCAGAAAGACGATGATCTGAACATCGAGACGCCTGACAAAGAGGATGACAAAGAGGATACTGAAAAGAATGCCCGGCGCGACGAAGATATCGTTCTGCGCGAACTGGTTGTGCTGCCAGGGTCCAGCATCGTCGGTCGCTCGGCCAGTGATCTGCGGCTGCGCACGCGTTATGGTCTGAACCTGTTGGCGGTGTCGCGTGAAGGACATCCGCCAAAGACGCGATTGCGTCAGCTCAGCCTCAAATCCGGCGATCTTTTGCTGATGCAGGGCCCGGCAGAGGTGATGGCCGATTTCATCAACGATACCGGCTGTGTCCCGTTGGGCGAGCGGGAACTGCGCCTGCCTGACAGGCGCATGGCGGTGATTGCGGGCGCGATCATGCTGGCGTCTGTCGGCATTGTCACGCTGGGTCTGCTGTCGGCAGCGGCGGCGTTTACCTTGGGGGTGATCGCATCCATGCTGTTGCGCACCGTGCCGCCGCGACAGGTGTATACCGCCATCGACTGGTCGGTGATCGTCCTGCTGGCCGCGCTGATGCCGGTGGCCGGTGCGATGCAGACCACGGGGGCTGCGGATGTGCTGGCGCGGTTTCTGGTTCACACCGTGGCGCAGGGCAATGCCACTGCCGCGCTGGTGGTGGTTCTTGTCACCACCATGTTCCTGTCCGATGTGATGAACAACGCGGCAACTGCGGCTGTGCTCTGTCCCATCGCCCTCGGCATCGCCGCCGCGCTGGGGGTCAACCCTGACAGTTTTCTCATGGCGGTGGCGATTGGCGCGTCCTGCGCTTTTCTCACCCCCATCGGGCATCAGAACAACACACTGATCCTCGGCCCTGGTGGATTTGGTTTTGGCGACTACTGGAAACTGGGGCTGCCTCTCGAAATGTTGGTGGTCGTGGTCAGCGTTCCGCTGCTGTTGATCGTCTGGCCCTTGTGACCGCGTGACGGGGCTTTGCCGATGGAAAGCGTATGTCCGCGCGCGAGGTCCGGCCATCTCGGGCGCATGTGGAAGCCTTCCATCGGGGCGTTATTCCGGCTATTCGTTTGTGCAGCGCCATCAAGAGCGATGCGGCGCTGCAACCGGAATGGCAGGACAGGCATCGGGCAAAGGACAGGCCATTCCCAGACATATCGGTGATCTTTGGCAAGGCTATGCCGACCGAAAAATTTACAGGACTCGTCCAATGCATTGCGAGAAATCTTGACGCCCGCTGCACGGGTTTCGGCCGCCATCGCGGTTCTGGATCAGGTCATCGCCGGGGCCTCGGCTGAGCGCGTTCTGACCACCTGGGCGCGACAGAACCGTTTTGCCGGTTCGGGTGATCGCGCCGCAATCCGCGACCATGTGTTCGACGCGTTGCGCCGACTTCGATCTTGTGCCGCGTTGGGCGGGGCGATGTCGGGGCGCGCCGTAATGATCGGTTTGCTGCGACAGCAGGGCACTGATCCTGATACGCTTTTTAATGGGATCTCGCACGCGCCGCGGCCTTTGTCCGACGACGAAAGGGTGATACCCCAACCGACTGACGCGGACACTCTGCTGGATTGCCCCGCCTGGCTGGCACCGCAACTGCACATGGATCTGGGGGCGGATTTCGCGCCTGTCATGGCGCGGTTGCAGACGCGGGCGCCGGTTTTCCTGCGGGTCAACCTTTCCCGTTCGACCATTGCCGCGGCACGGGCGGCGCTGTTGCGTGACGGAATCGACACGCGCCCTGCGTCTCTGTCACCCAGCGCCCTCGAGGTGCTGAGCAATCCACGCCGCGTTCAGCACAGCGCCCCCTACACCAGCGGTCTGGTCGAGTTGCAGGATGTTGCCAGTCAGGCGATTTCCGATGCTGTTCCGGTGCGGCACGCTCAGCGTGTGCTGGATCTGTGTGCCGGGGGCGGGGGCAAATCTCTGGCGCTTGCGGCGCGTTGTCCTGATGCGGTGTATTATGCGCATGACCGTGATCCGGGGCGCATGACCGATCTGCCGGCCCGCGCGGCGCGTGCTGGTGCGCGGGTCAACCTGATTTCGCCCGATGCCCTGGCAGCGGCGGATGGGTTCGACGTGGTCGTCGTTGATGCGCCCTGTTCGGGCAGCGGTGCGTGGCGTCGCGCGCCACAGGGCAAATGGCTGTTGACGCCGGCTGGGTTGCAGAAGCTGTGCGAAACCCAGGCCATGCTGTTGCGCCATGCCGCGTCACTTGTCGCGCCGGGGGGAACTCTGGCTTATATGACCTGTTCGTTGCTTGACATTGAAAACGCGGCACAGATCGGTGAATTTATCAGCGACGCGTCAGACTGGCGGGTCTCAGTGCAACGCAAGTTGACTCCGCTTGACGGCGGAGACGGTTTTTATCTGGCGGTTTTGCATCATTGCCCGGCCGCTGCGCCACCACTGGTAAAACGGCGTACCGCGAAGATGGAAAGTTAAGGGACATTTAACCATTGCGCGGCATTGCTTCCGGGGTGAGCCAGTTGAAAACAGGAAGTCCGTTGAGAGAAATTTCCGTGCCGCGGGATGCATTTGGCCCATCTGGGATCCCGGCAGCCCGGGTACCCGTGTTGCTTGCGCTGGCGCTGGCTGTTGCGTTGTTGGGGGCGGCGGCGGCCGATCCTGTCCTGCGGCTGTCGATCTGGTTTGTTGCGTTGACACTTGCAATGCTGGCCTTGACGATCCTCGGGATGGGGCTGCGACAAAAGCATCTTCACCGCCTGCGGGGGGCGGCGTTCGACGCATTGGTGAAATTTGACGACGATGCGGTGTTTCTGTCAGACAGAGACGGCCTGATCGAACGGTCAAATGGTGTTGCCAACGGTCTTTTTCCTCTTGCGCCGGGCGAACATGCAGGGCGTTTTCTGGCTTTTTTGGTTGCTGCGCCGGACGAATTGTTTTGCGAGCTGCGGCAAGGGGCTCTGGCTGCGGGACGTGCACAGCGTCGGCTGACCCATCTCAAGGGGGCGCCGCTTCTGGTGCTTACGCGTGTTGGGTTGGATGGGCTTTTATGGCGGCTGACGGATCAGGGGGCCGATGGCGCGCAGTCGCTTTTGGGCGGCGCGGTGTTGAACGTAGCGGCTGCGCCGCTGGCGCGTGACACCGATCCGTCCGGTGTAACGGCCTTGACCACGGCGCACAACGGCGGGCCGTACCGAGAACAGGTTCTGGAAGAATTGCCTGTGCCGATTCTGCGGATCGCACGGGATGGGACGGTGGAACAGGCAAACCGGCGGGCCCGGCAGCTTTTGGAGGAAATCGACGTCGTCGGCCAATCTCTTTCGGCGATCGTCGAGGGATTGGGCCGCCCGATCCGCGAATGGCTGAACGACGCCTACGACGGGCGCGGCCTGCACCGCCCCGAGGTCGTGCGTATGACGCCGGGCAATGTTGACCTGTACTTACAGATCACTCTTGGCCAGATCGGCGCGGGCGACGACATGCGCCTCGTGGCAGTGCTGCACGACGCCACCGAGATGAAGACGCTCGAGGCGCAGTTCGTTCAAAGCCAGAAAATGCAGGCAATCGGACAGTTGGCGGGCGGGGTGGCCCATGATTTCAACAACCTTCTTACGGCAATCAGTGGTCATTGTGATCTTCTGCTGCTGCGCCGCGACGAGATGGATCCCGATTTTGCCGACCTTGAACAGATCAACCAGAATGCCAATCGCGCGGCCAGCCTGGTGGGTCAACTGCTGGCATTTTCCCGCAAACAGAACCTGCGGCCCGAGTATCTGGATCTGCGGCTGACACTTGCCGATCTGACCCATCTGTTGAATCGTCTTGTGGGCGAAAAGGTACATCTCTATTATTCGCACGACCCGGCACTTCAGGCGATCCGCGCCGACAAACGGCAGTTGGAACAGGTGATAATGAACCTTGTCGTGAACGCCCGCGACGCCATGCCGGCGGGGGGGCGGATCGACATAGAAACCCAGGTCGAGACTTTGACCGAACCACTGTGCCGTGACCGGGTGATCGTGCCTGCCGGCGTCTATGTCGCTGTCCGGGTGTGTGACGAAGGCACGGGCATCGCGCCGGACAAGTTGCCCAAGATATTCGAGCCGTTTTTCACCACCAAGAAAACTGGTGAAGGTACCGGTCTTGGTTTGTCGACGGCCTATGGGATTGTCAAGCAAACAGGCGGTTTCATTTTTGCCGACAGTGTTCTGGGGGAAGGGTCGCGTTTCACGCTGTATTTTCCCGCTCACCTGCGCGGCGATCCCGGGCTTGGTGCCGCCCCTGCCCCCGCCCCAGACACGCCTTCCAAACCCCGCGATGGCGTCGTCCTGCTGGTCGAAGACGAGGCACCTGTGCGCGCTTTTGCCTGTCGCGCCCTGCGCCTGCGTGGCTACACTGTGATCGAGGCCGGAAACGGCGAAGAGGCGTTATCGATCCTCGCTGATTTGGCGTTGCGCGTCGATATTTTTGTTACCGATGTCATCATGCCCGGTCTGGATGGCCCCTCTTGGGTCAAACAGGCACTTGTAGCGCGACCAGCAACCAAAGTGATCTTCGTTTCCGGGTATTCCGAAGAGAATCTGTCGGAAACCCAGGCATCAATCCTCAATTCAGTCTTTCTGCCAAAGCCGTTCTCGCTGACACAGTTGACCACCACCGTTCAGGAACAGCTGTCCTGATTTTTGGTCGCGCTCAGGTGAGGTAACCATTGGTTAAGACAAACCCAGCAGGTTGTTTGAAGAAATCGGTTGAATTGTTCATGTTTTGATCTCATGTTACATGAGAACAAGGTGCGAACAAACCACACATTGCCGCCCGGCTGTGGGTGTGGAATAAGGAAGCGAAACATGGCAACGGCGAATTTACTCGACATGACAGACAAGCGCAGTGCGGACAGACAAAAAGCGCTCGACTCAGCGCTGGCCCAGATCGAGCGGCAGTTCGGCAAGGGGTCTATCATGCGACTCGGGGCGGACAATCCCGTCGCAGAGATCGAAGCAATTTCAACAGGATCTCTGGGCCTCGACATTGCCTTGGGCATTGGTGGCCTGCCGCGCGGGCGGATTATCGAGGTTTACGGGCCTGAAAGTTCAGGCAAGACGACGCTTACGTTGCATGTTGTGGCCGAGGAACAGAAGAATGGAGGGGTTTGCGCTTTCGTTGATGCGGAACACGCGCTGGATCCCTCCTATGCCAAGAAGCTGGGGGTGAACCTGAACGAACTGTTGATCAGCCAGCCGGACACTGGCGAACAAGCGCTTGAAATTGTCGATACCCTCGTGCGGTCGGGTGCGGTCAGCCTTGTTGTCGTTGATTCGGTTGCGGCACTGATTCCAAAATCGGAACTGGAGGGCGACATGGGCGATTCCAGCGTTGGTGTTCAGGCCCGATTGATGAGTCAAGCCATGCGCAAGCTGACCGGCTCGATCAGTCGCAGCAAGTGCATGGTGGTGTTCATCAACCAACTGCGGATGAAGATCGGCGTGATGTTCGGCAGCCCGGAAACGACGACCGGCGGCAATGCACTCAAATTCTATTCTTCAGTTCGGTTGGATATACGCCGTATTGGTTCGATCAAGGATCGTGACGAGGTGGTTGGCAATCAGACCAAGGTGAAAGTCGTCAAGAACAAGGTCGCGCCGCCATTCAAGGTGGTGGAATTCGACATCATGTACGGTGAAGGCATCTCGAAACGTGGTGAATTGCTCGATCTTGGTGTTTTGGCTGGTGTGGTGAATAAATCTGGTTCCTGGTTCTCTTACGGGGACGAGCGGATCGGCCAAGGCCGCGAGAATTCCAAACAGTTTCTCAAGGACAACCCGTCGATGGCGCTTGAGATCGAGGACAAGATCCGGGCCTCGCACGGGCTGGATTTCAGTGGCGATGTCGAGAGCAGCGAACCGATGATTGAAGACTGAAGTCAGGCGAAGTCGATCCCAGCCCGATGGTCGGGCCGTTTTCCACGGCAGAGTACCTGAGTGGTGGACAGGCCCGGCCCGCAAGGCTAGATCACGAAAAATGTAAAGCCTTGTCAGGACAAACCGCCCACCATGCCCAGCCTGAATGATATTCGCACCACGTTTCTTGAGTATTTTGGCCGTCACGATCATCGTATCGTCGAAAGTTCGCCGTTGGTGCCGCGCAATGACCCGACGCTTATGTTTACTGCCGCGGGGATGGTGCAGTTCAAGAACTTGTTCACCGGCGTTGAACATCGTGATTACAAACGAGCGACCACGGCCCAGAAATGCGTCCGTGCCGGGGGCAAGCACAACGATCTGGACAATGTCGGATATACGGCCCGGCACCACACGTTTTTCGAGATGTTGGGCAACTTCAGTTTCGGAGATTATTTCAAGCAGGACGCGATCCCGCTTGCATGGGATTTGCTGACCAAGGAGTTCGGTATCGACAAGTCTCGTCTGCTGGTGACAGTATATCACACCGATGACGAGGCTGTGGCGATCTGGAAAAAGCACGCAGGCCTGCCGGACGAACGGATCATCCGGATCGCAAGCGACGATAATTTCTGGTCGGCCGGACCAACAGGCCCTTGTGGCCCCTGCACCGAGATTTTCTATGACCACGGCGATCACATTGCAGGTGGGCCGCCGGGCAGTGCCGATGAGGATGGCGACAGGTTTATTGAAATCTGGAACCTTGTGTTCATGCAATATGAACAGATGGAGGATGGCACCCGCCGCGATCTGCCGAATCAAAGTATCGACACTGGCATGGGGTTGGAGCGGATTGGTGCCTTATTGCAAGGCAAACACGACAATTACGACACTGACCTGTTTCGCGCCCTGATCGAGGCCAGCGCCCAGACCACGGGCACCGATCCGGACGGGCCGGGCAACGTGCATCACCGGGTTATCGCAGATCACCTGCGATCGACCTCGTTTCTTATGGCTGACGGTGTGCTGCCCAGCAATGAGGGGCGCGGGTATGTGCTGCGCCGGATTATGCGCCGCGCGATGCGTCATGCGCATTTGCTGGGCGCAAAAGATCCGGTCATGCACCGGCTTGTGCCTGCGCTGGTGGCGCAGATGGGGCAGCCCTATCCCGAATTGGGTCATGCCCAGGCGATGATCCAGGAAACCCTGTTGTCCGAGGAAACCCGGTTCCGCCAAACGTTGGAGCGGGGCCTGCGGCTGTTGGATGACGAGGTGGCAGGGCTGGCCGAAGGCGCCACCTTGCCCGGTGATGCTGCGTTCCGGCTGTATGACACTTTCGGTTTCCCGCTGGACCTGACGCAGGACGCGCTGCGTGAACAGGGGCGGTCGGTGGATACCGAAGGGTTTGATGCGGCCATGGCTGAACAAAAAGCCAAGGCGCGGGCCGCCTGGGCTGGATCGGGCGAAACCGCAGATGCGGCGATCTGGTTCGATCTTGCGGAAAGGCATGGCGCTACCGAATTCCTCGGCTATGACACCGAGCAGGCCGAGGGGCAGATCCTGGCCTTGGTCACAGGCAACACGGCGGTGAACAGCGCCAGCGTGGGCGATATCGTGCAGATCGTGGTGAACCAGACGCCGTTTTATGCCGAATCGGGCGGCCAGGTGGGTGACAGTGGCACCTTGAGCACGGTGACCGGCAGCGCGCGAATTACCGACACCCGCAAGACGGCAGGTGTTTTCATCCATCATGCCGAAGTGACCGAAGGCACGCTGAACCGAGGTGCGGGGGCAAAACTGTCTGTCGATCACGAAAGGCGCGGCCTGATCCGGACCAACCATTCGGCCACCCATTTGCTGAACGAGGCGCTGCGCGAGGTGCTGGGCGACCATGTGGCGCAGCGCGGTTCGCTGAATGCCCCTGATCGGCTGCGGTTCGATTTCAGCCATGGCAAGGGTCTTGCTCCTGAAGAAATTACCGAAGTCGAGGCGCGTGTGAACCGTTTCATTCGGCAGAACGACACGGTGAGCACCCGGTTGATGACGCCGGATGAGGCGCGCGCGCTGGGGGCGCAGGCGCTGTTCGGTGAGAAATACGGCGATGAGGTGCGGGTTGTGTCCATGGGTCGGGCCGCAACCGGCAAGGGCGGCGATGGCCAGACCTGGTCGATCGAGCTGTGTGGCGGCACACATGTGGCACAAACCGGCGACATTGGATTATTTGTCGTGCTGGGTGACAGCGCGTCTTCGGCGGGGGTGCGGCGGATTGAGGCGCTGACCGGGCAGGCGGCACTGGATCATCTGCTGGGACAAGACCGGCGATTGACCGAAGCAGCGCAGATGCTGAAAACCAACGCTGCTGAAGTGCCCGAACGGTTGCGCGCGGTGCTCGATGAACGCCGTGCTCTTGCAAATGAGGTGGCGCAACTGCGGCGCGATCTGGCAATGGCGGGCGGTGCGGGGCAAGGTGCGGTGCCCGAGGCCGAAATCATCGGCGGTGTGCCGTTGCTGGCACAGCTGTTGAACGGCGTCACGGGCAAGGATCTGCCCGGGCTGATTGATGCACACAAGTCGCGGCTGGGTTCCGGCGCGGTATTGCTGATTGCCGATGCGGCGGGCAAGGTTGCCGTTGCGGCCGGTGTCACCGATGATCTGACGCATCGTGTTTCGGCTGTGGATCTGGTGCGCGTGGCGGTTGAGGCGATGGGTGGCAAGGGTGGCGGTGGCCGGCCCGACATGGCACAGGGTGGTGCAAAAGATGCTACCCGGGCTAATGTGGCGATTGCCGCCGCGAAAAACTTGCTGGAAGGATAAGTCTTTGACCGCGCTCTGGATCGCCCATGTAACGGTTACGGACGAAGCCCGCTATGGCGAATATGCCAAGCGGGCGACGGCGGCGATTGCTGCACATGGGGGCGTGTTTTTGGCACGTGGGGGCGCTTATGAAACGCTGGAAGGGCCGGACCGGCCGCGCAATGTGGTTGCACGTTTCCCCAGCGTAGAGGCCGCGCGCGATTGTTATTACTCGGCGGGCTATCAAGAAGCGCTGAGTTTCGCGAAAGGCGCGGCAATACGGGAATTGTCAATTGTGGAAGAAATCGCGCCCTGAGGCGCGATTTCAGTTTCAGGCGGCATCGATCTGGCCGCGCAACGGCGACAGATCGTACCCGCCCCGCCCCGCAGCCGCGATCAGATCGCCGGTGGACACACTGCCGGCGTTGGCAAGTGCCCAAACCACCGCAGACCGCATTCCTGACCGGCAATAGGCAAACACCGGCCCGTCGGTTTCGGCCAGGGCCGTGCGCTGAACCGCAACGTTTTCATCGGTCATCGCCCCGCCGGCGACGGGATTGTAGATAAAGCTCAGGCCGACGTCCTCGGCGGCGGCGCGGATCACCGCGCTGGCTTCGCTGCCGAATACTTCGGCATCGGGGCGATTGCAGATTATGGTGGCAAAGCCCGCTTGTTTCAGGGCGGCGACGTCCTGGGGTGCGATCTGCCCCGACACTGCGTAATCGGGCGTCAGGGTGTTGATTTGCATGTCTTTCTCCTCAGGCATGTGTTTCGCTAAGGCGTGCCCTGACAGGGGGCGCCGCATACATACCCAAGGCCATTGCGGCCAGAAATACAAGCCCTTGGGCCCCGTTGAACGACGCCGAGGCCAATGCCGGCCCCGGGCACAGCCCCGCCAGACCCCAGCCCATGCCGAACAGCACCGACCCGACGATCAGCGGCCGCCCCAGACGCTGTTCTGGCGGCGGTGGAAAGCTGCCCCCCAGGCGCGGTGTGCGGCCGCGGGTGAAAAACCACGCAACGGCCATCGGCGCAATCGCCCCCCCCATGACAAAGGCCAGGGTTGGATCCCAAGCCCCGAAAATGTCGAGCCAACCGCGCACCTTGGCGGTGTCGACCATACCCGATACCATCAGACCGGTGCCGAACACCCCGCCCGCAAGGGCCGCAAACAAACGGCGCATCAGATCACCCCCAGAATATGACGAAACAGCACTACGGTCAGTCCGCCTGCGCCAATGTAAAAAACCGTGGCCACAATGCCGCGCAGCGACAGTCGAGAAATGCCGCACACCCCGTGCCCGGAGGTACAGCCATTTGCCACCCGCGTGCCGACGCCCACCAGCAATCCGGCGGCAATCAGCACCGCCCAATTGCCGGTGATGTTGGTTTCGGGCGCCCCGAACACCAGCGCCAGCACCGCAGGCACACCGACGAGGCCGACCAGAAAGGCCAAACGCTCGCCACCATCATTGCGGCCCGACCCGTCAACAAGGCCACCAACAATGCCGCTGGCCCCCATGATGCGGCCGTTGATCAGCAGATAAATCGCACCTGCCAGTCCGATAACCCCACCGCCCAGCAGGCCATAAACCCAGTCTTGTTCCATATCGGTTCCTTACAATTTGTTGATTGGCAGCTTCAACATCACGGTGCCGCTGTCGTCGGGCGGGGGCATCTGCCCGGCCCGCATGTTCACCTGCAACGACGGCAGGATCAGTTTCGGCATCCCAAGGGTTGCATCGCGGGCCTCACGCATTTTCACGAAATCCGCGCCGGATTTGCCGGCCAGATGCACATTGCCTGCCTTTTGTTCCCCGACGGTGGATTCCCAGGCAAAATCCTCGCGTCCCGGGGCCTTGTAATCATGGCCGACGAAGATGCGCGTGTCATCGGGCAGGGCCAAAATCTTCTGGATCGAGGCGTAAAGCGTTTGCGCCGACCCCCCCGGAAAATCGCACCTCGCTGTGCCATAGTCGGGCATGAACAGTGTGTCGCCCACAAAGGCCGCGTCGCCGATCACATAAGTCAAACAGGCGGGTGTGTGGCCGGGGGTGTGCAAAACGTCACCGCGCAATTGCCCGATGTGAAAACTGTCACCTTCGGCAAACAGCACGTCAAATTGCGACCCGTCTCGTTGAAATTCAGTGCCTTCGTTGAACACCTTGCCAAAGGTGTCCTGCACCACTGTGATCTGGTTGCCGATGCCGATCTTGCCGCCCAGCCGTTCCTGAAGATAGGGCGCGGCCGAGAGGTGGTCGGCGTGAACATGGGTTTCCAGAATCCACTGCACGCTCAGCCCTTCGTCGCGCACATACTGCACGATCTCGTCGGCCGAGGCGGTAGCGGTGCGCCCTGACGCCTGATCAAAATCCAGCACCGAATCGATGATTGCCGCTGCCGTACCGGAGGGATCGCGCACCACATAGGACACCGTGTTGGTGGCCGTGTCGAAAAATACCTTAACCTTGGGTTTCATCGGATGGCTCCTGATCTGATCTGATAAGAGAATAGGAGCAGCTTTGAAGTATTGCAAGATTGATATGTATATTTGAACGTGGTAGTTGGTGTTATGGATATGGCGGTGCAAAGCATGGAAAACCGAACCCTTTCGCTTGAGGCCATGGCGCTTGCAGCAGAAGAGGCGGCGGCGGGGCTGCGTGCGCTGTCAAACCCGTCGCGCCTTTTGATCTTGTGCAAGCTGGTCGAGGGGCCGTCGACCGTGGGGGCCCTGGAAGCCGCCCTGGGCCTCGGGCAGGCCTATGTTTCGCAACAACTGGCGCGGCTGCGGGCCGACGGCGTGGTCACGGCCCGCAAGGACGGGCGGCATGTGCGATATTCCCTGTCCGATCCGCGCATCACGCCGATTTTGCAGGCCTTGCATGATGCCTATTGCCCGAAATGACGCCGCCCTGCCCAAACTGACGCCCAACGCCTTGATCGGCGCGCGGCAAATTGCACCCGGGGCACATTGCTGTGTCGGAATCACGCAACATGTGATAGTCTGACAGGAATGGAGCTTCGACCTGGGGGATATGCCATGCCACAGTCACGCAGTGCGATGTACGACGAAATGATGAACGAAATCAAGATGGGGCAAGGGGGCAGCGTCAAGTTGCGCCAAAGGATCGAGACCCTGCGCGCAGGCGGGTTGTTGCCAATGTCCGACATTGCCCGCCTCGAACGCGCGCTTGACGCTGACGCTGACGATCCGGTCGATCTGTTCGACAACGTGCCTCTCTGATAATCAGGCATCACGTTGGATGCGCGTGTGCAGTTCGGCCCAACGCCCGATCGCTGTCGCTCATCCAGAAATTTCACAGACCGCGCGCCTTTGCCGTTGCCTCAGGTATCTCGTTCTGGCGCGGCGTGAACTGCCGTCGGTTGGCCAAGCCCCCTGCCGCGAGATACGCGGCGTCCAGCGGCGCGATCTTATCGCGTACCATGGCACCCACCTGCTCCAGAAGCGGGCAAGGTGCGGTGTCGGGCCGAGATGGCCCTGGGGGCACACCTTCGCAAATTTTGCCGCTCATGGCGCGCAACACGGACGGAATCAATCAAGGGATTGCGATTTCGCTCCCGCACGATACAAATTGCGCCATGATCGACACCCCGCCACACAGCCCCGAGGCGATGGGCCACTGGATTGCGGACCATGCGCCCGGAGTCGGCGTGGTGACGCGGATTGAAAACTGTGCCCGCGGTCAGACGAACCAGACATTCCTGATCGAAGTGGCGGGCGGGCGGTTCGTGCTACTGGCCAAGCCGCCGAGCGCCTTGTTGCATTCGGCGCTTATGCCGAACGGAAACACCCCGTGATGGCGGAGCTGACGCACTTTGCCGTGCCCATGGTGCATCTGGTCGGCAAGGATTCAATGCGCGGTCTCGGTGGGCTGAATTGCGCGGCGCCGGGGCTTCCGTCCGATGCTGCTTGTGTGGGTGCCTGTTGCGCGCGGCGGGGTGTTGCCGACATCGACAACTGGGCATTTTTTCTGGTCTTTTCCTTTTCCCGTCTGGCCGCCATTCTGGAGGAAGTGGTGGCACGGGCGCGGGGCGGCAACGCATCCAAACCACAGACGGCGCTGCGGTATGCGGGAACACTCCCGGTATTGGCGGCCATGGCGGCGCGGTTGACGCGCGAAGGGGCTTGAAGGCATGCAGATCGACATCGAACGTGCGGACAACATCGCCATCATCCGTTGGGCGAATCCGCCGCTGAGCGCTTTGGGCGGCGCGCTGCGGGCAGCGCTGGCCGAAGCGCTGCACCAGCAGATCGCGGCGGACGGGGTGCGCGCGCTTGTGCTGATGCCCCGGGGCGAAGATTTCTGTGCCGGGCTGGCGGATGAGGCGGGCAAACTAACCCTTGCCGTGCTGTGCAGCCTGGTCGAAGACGCACCCAAGCCGGTGATCGCCGCGCTGCATGGGGTCGTGCTGGGCGACGGGCTGGATCTGGCGCTGGCCTGCCATTACCGCGTCGCGGCACAGGGCACACGGATTGGCGCACCGGGCATCCGCGTGGGTCTGCCGCCACGGGGCGGGGCGACTCAGCGTTTACCGCGGCTCATCGGGGCAGCCCCGGCTTTGGCCTTGTTGCTCAGCGGGACACCGCGTGCGCCGCAGATGGCATTTCTTGACGCGCCCCTCGCCGACGATGTGCTGGCCGCCGCCCTGACCCTTGCGCGCGATTGCCCTGGGCCACGCCCCACCGCCCTGCGACGCGACGGTCTGAGCGATGCGGCGGCCTATATGGCCGCTGTGGCCAAGGCCCACGCGTCGGTGGCCGAGGGGCCGTTGATCGCCCCCGAACGAATCGTCGCCTGCGTTGAAGGTGCAATGGTGCTGCCGTTCGAGACGGGCCTTGCGATGGAGCAGGCCGCATATGAAGATTCTGCCGCCACGCCCGCCTGCCACGCCCTGCGCCACCTGGCCGCTGCCGAAGCACGGGCCTGGGCCCTGCCCGAGGCAGCCGGCGGGCAGGCCCAAACCGTTGCGCGGGTGGCGGTTCTGGGTGGCACGGCGCGGGCTGGCGAACTGGCACTGTCCTGCCTTGACGCCGGCTGCGAGGTGGTTCTGGTTGAGCTGGAACCCGAAGGCCAGGCGATTGTTCTGGAACGGCTTCTGGCGCTGTACGACGATGCGGTGGCGCGCGGCACGCTCAGCGCGCAGGACCGCGACATGCGCCTGTTGCGGATTCAGCCAGAAGGCAGCTTCGATGATCTGGCCGAGGTCGATCTGGTGTGGGAGGCGGCACCGGATGACCCCGCCCTGAAGCAGGCGCTGTGGGCGGCCATTGGTCTGTTGGCGCGTCCCGGTGCCGTCTTGCTGGCTTCGGGTGACGTGATCGCGCCTGCTATCCTGGCCGAGACGACTGAGCGGGCGGCTGATCTGGTCGGGGTGCATATTCCCGGCCCGGCCCACACCGGCCCCCTGGCCGAGTTGCGCCCGGCACCGGGGGCCAGCGCCGATGCCGTGGCCACCGCCCTGTCTGTCCTGCGCCGGTTGCAGCGGCAGGCGGTGCGCGCCGCCGAGGTGCCCGGTGGGCTGGTGTATCATCTGGCCGAGGCGCTGCAACGTACGATCGAGGCGCTGCTGGTTTCGGGGCATCGGGCCGACGACATCGACCTGGCGCTGACCGATTATGGCTTTCGTCAGGCGCCCTGCGCGGCCCTGGACATGCAGGGGCTGGATCATGTGCTGGCCCATCGGCGCGCCGTCCACGGCAAGGACGCGCCCGAAATTGCACTGCTGGATGCGCTGGTTGACAGTGGCTTGACCGGACGTGGCGTGGGGGCGGGCCTGTTACGCTGGGGGGCCGATGGTCCTGCGGGCGAGGCACCCGAGGCGCGCGCGCTGATGCGGGCCGTGGCCGAGGCGGGCGCACCCCGGGCACCGGGTGTCGGTGCCGATCTGATTGCGCCGGTTTGTGCCGCCGCTTTGGCCAATGCCGGGGCGGTTCTGATCGGTGCCGGTGTCGTGGCGCGGGCCGGCGATGTGGATGTGGCGGCGGTGCATGGTCTTGGCTTTCCGCGCTGGCGCGGCGGGCCGATGGTGGCGGCCGATCAGCGCGGCCTTGTCCGGGTGCAGCGTGAGGGTGCATTGGCCACGGAAGGCGCCACAATGTCGCCACTGTTCGACAGCTGCATCAAGAACGGCGTGGCCTTGGCGGACATCGAGGCCTGAGATCGCTGTTCAGCCGAGGAAGATACCCAATACAACAAGCATCAGCCCCAGAACCGACAAAAACAGCGCGGCCATGTTCACCGCCACAAGTTTTTGCAGCCTTGCCCGCAGGGCTGCATCATCCAGACCGGCGCGGCGCACCCGCACCCCGGCCACGACGCACCAGATCAGCCCGATCAGCCCGATCAGTGACAGCGCCGCGCCGCTCCAGATCACGATGTCCATGGCTGTTTCTCTTTCGCTGCTGCGCCCCCGGCATAGCCGATCCGCCCGCAGCACGCAATCGCGCGCGTCCCGCACTTGCGGGACTGGCCCCGGGCGGGTAGGGGTCAGAAAAATCACACCAGACGAGGCCCCAGATGAGCGATACCCCTCCCCCCGCACCAACCGCTGCCGACAGCAATTATCGCATCACCGCCGATGAATTGCGTCAGTTCATCGAACGGTTCGAGCGTCTGGAACAGGAAAAGACCGACATCGCCGATGCCCAGAAAGAGGTCATGGCAGAGGCCAAGGGCCGTGGCTATGACACCAAGGTCATGCGCAAGCTCATCGCCCTGCGCAAGCGCGACAAGGACGACATCGCCGAGGAAGAAGCCATCCTTGAGATGTACAAGGAAGCTCTGGGCATGTGAAAATACCATTGCAAATAATTGATAATTAACAAAAATACGGTTTTTAGTGCGGGCCGTGAGATGCTGTGTGCGAGGCTGGTTTTTTGCCGAAAACTTTGCACTTCTGAAGGTGTCCTCGGCGCGCAAAGCACCTTTAGCAGGGCGCTGAAATAATCACCGAGTTGGGACGCTATGCCTTGGTGACGGCGC
>JAACVA010000305.1:909-2205 GCA_009992615.1 Rhodobacterales bacterium | reverse complement strand
GGTTTCGACCAGGAACAGCAGCACGGCCACGAGGAAGGCGACCGATATGGCCGGTTCCGGGATCGTTTCAAGCAGGCGCCACAGCCAATACCGCATGACGATCACCGTCGCTGTGGCCAGCAAGAAGAAGCGCGTCACCATGTGCCGCGAGAATGGCTTCAGCAGCGCCACGACGACGACGGCGACCAAGCCCAGAAACGCCTGCCCCGCGGTTGATGTCGGAACGCTGACCAGAACGGCAATCGGGATGCCGGACAGCAGCCACAGCAGGAAAACCGTGCGGTTCCGGGTGCGGCCATTGGGAAATCGTTTGCTCATCGGTTATCCGTCGTCGATCTGGGCCCGGCGCCGCGTGTCATGGGCGCGGGGCGGCAAGGGGGGAAACCACCCGGCTGCCTGCTGCGGCGCCTAGGCTGATCTGATCCGCAAGGATCGGTGCCAGCGCCTGTTCGATGGGCCCGTCAACACAGTTGCGCAGGAACACCTCAAGCGACCGGGTGCCGCGGGGCAGGGCGCGTGCGCCGCTTTCCAACCGGCGCAGCGCGATGACACAGTTGGTGGCCGCGCCGCTGCGCCATTCCTGCCAAAAATAGTCACCCAGCCCGTCACTGCCGGTGCGCAGGTTGCGGTTGTCGAGGGTGCGGAACGGCGTCGGCACACCGCCGACACGCTGAAGGGTGTTCTCAAGGTCGAACCGCCCGCTGGCACGTCCGCCATGCGCGCGCAGCCAGAGAAAATTGTCGCCCTCCAGCGTTGTGGCATTTTCCAGGCCGATGATCTGAATCCCTTCGCCCGGCTGCGCACGCTGGATCATCACCAGGGCGGTTGGCGCGGTTGTCCAGGTCTGGTTCAGGCGGCCGAGAGAATATTGTATGCTGTTGCGGCTGACATCCGCACCAAAGCTGCCGAGGCTTGGCGCGGTGGTGCAGGCCGCCAGCGCCAAAGCGAAAATCAACGCGCCGCGGCGTATAATCAATGGGATCAAGGGTAAAACAAGATGTGGAAACACTAAAAAACTCATTTTGGGCCCCTTTCAAGTGAAAGGCGGGTTATCGTTTTGGTCGGCACTGCTGCGCGCGCCTGCGGGGCCCATTACAAGGCTTCTCTCGTCATTCGTTTACATGGTCCTGCCCGTAAAAGTATTAATTTTCCAGTCTGAATTAATTATTTTCCGGCAACTGCGGCTTTTTTTCCGGGTGACGCGGAAATGCGCCACAGTGCTGTCTGCTGCTGCGCCGCCCTATGCGGCAAAATCATGGCGGATATGGGCTGGGCTGCCCCAGATCTGGCCACAAG
>JAACVA010000305.1:387-901 GCA_009992615.1 Rhodobacterales bacterium | reverse complement strand
TCACTGCCGCGAAGCCATGCCGATTTGCGCCACGTTTGATTGGTTAATACTGTTTCAGGGCTCAGACCGTCGCGGTCGCAAGGGCCCCTGCGGCGGAGAACCGTTGCGGGTCTGAAGAAACGGCGCACCAAAATGGCACTGACAGCAACAACACAGAACACCATGTTTTCCCAAAGCCCTTTGGGTTTGGCTGTCCGTTTTGCCGCCTGGCTTCAGGGACGGGTGTCACGGCACACGGCTGCGGGGGCGCCTGACGCCGCCACGCTCGTTCGGCTTGAAGCCGCCCTCGCCGAAAGCGAGGCCCGGTTGGCCGCCAAGACGCTTGAATGTGCCGATCTGCAACATCAGCTTTACCACGATTCGCTGACCGGCGTGCGCAACCGCCGCGGGCTTGAGGCGGCCTTTGCCGAACATGGCGCGGGTACGGTGATGGCGGTGCTGGACATCGACCATTTCAAGAAGATCAACGATACCCATGGCCACGCCGTAGGTGATAGGGTGCTCAAGGATTTTA
>JAACVA010000305.1:0-379 GCA_009992615.1 Rhodobacterales bacterium | reverse complement strand
GTCGATTTGCAGGCTGATTGCTTCAGTCGCACCACCGACCGCGTGGCGGTGTCATTTTCGGCCGGACTGGCGCTGTCTGGTCAGGCGGGTCAAGGCTTCAGCGCCACATTCAAAAAGGCGGATGACCGGCTGTATGCCGCCAAGATGGCGGGCCGTGCCAAAAACGTCTATCATGACCCCGACGGGCAGGGTGCGCTGGCCACCGCCGGATGACAGCGCACCCCTGACAGCCCGCGCATTGGTTTGGGCCAGCCGCGCAGGCGGCGGCCCTTGGGGAAAGACTGGCTGTGGTGACAAAATCGAACCTGACCGCGCCGTCGGCTTTGCCGCGTGCGGTGCCCTCTGCGGCGGCAGACAAAGGCGCGGACCAGGGGGATGG
>JAACVA010000304.1 GCA_009992615.1 Rhodobacterales bacterium | reverse complement strand
CCAGCGACCAGTCGCAAACCAGCCGCGCGGCATGGCTGCCATCGGCATTGGCGCTGGCATAGTATTGCGCATCCGCAGCGCGCAGCCGGTCATGAATGGGCCCCGGCAGATCGACGAACATCATGTTGCCTTGCACGGGATGCTTTGGTGTGATCCCGGCGGCGTTCAACCCGGCGGCCAGACGCGCCGCGCGGCTGTTGGCGGCGCGCGCCATGTTCAGCCACAGCCCGTCTTTCAGATAGGCGTGCATCTGCGCCGACAGATAGCGGTGTTTTGACGCAAGATGACCGGCCCGTTTGCGGCGCAGTTCAAATTCCCACGCCAGGGCGGGATCAAAGATCACCGCCGCTTCAACCCCCAAAAGCCCGTTCTTGGTGCCGCCGAACGAAAGGGTGTCAACCCCTGCCCGCCAGGTCACGTCGGCGGGGGCACAGCCCAGCGCGGCGATGGCATTGGCAAAACGCGCGCCATCCATATGCACGCCCAGCCCGTGGTCATGGGCCAGCCCGGCCAGCGCGGCAACCTCTGGCGCTGTGTAAAGCGTGCCGCTTTCGGTGATCTGGGTGATCGTCAGCGGGCCGGGTTGCACCCCGTGCACGACGCCGGCAGGGTGCCGCGCGATCGCCCCGGCCAGGGATTGCATCGTCATCTTGCCATGCGGCGCGGCGACCTTGGACAGTTTCGCGCCATCGGTGAAGAATTCGGGCGCGCCGCATTCGTCCACGTCCACATGGGCGGCCTCGGCGCAGAAAACCGCCTGCCAGGGCTGGGCCATGGTGGCCAGCAACAGGGAATTGGCGGCGGTGCCGGTGGCCACCAGATAAACCGCCGCCTCGGGTGCCTCGAACAAATCGCGCAGCTGCGCGCGCACCGTATCCATGATCGCGTCATTGCCATAGCCCATGGCAAAGCCTGAATTGGCCTCGGCCAGCGCCGCCATGACCGCAGGGTGGGCGGGGCCGGTGTTGTCAGAGGCAAAGTGCATCAGATCGGTTCCTCGATGATGTGGTTTTCCCATTCTTCCTCGGGCACTTCGAACTCCGGCACGCTCCACCCCTGAACCGACACGCCCGCGTCATGCACCGATTGCGCGGTGCCCGAAATCAGCGGGTGCCAGTCGAACAGCGGCTTGCCTTCGTGCAACAGACGATAGGCACAGGTGGTGGGCATCCAATAGGCATTCTTGGCGATATTGCCGGGGGTCAGCGTGATGCATTCCGGCACGAACTGGTGGCGGATCGGATATTGCGCGCAGCGGCAGGTTTCGCCGTCCAGCAGCCGACAGGCGACGCGGGTCAGCGCCACCTCGCCGGTGTCCTCATCCTCAAGCTTGTTCAGACAGCATTTGCCGCAACCATCACACAGCGCCTCCCATTCGCGCTTGGCCATGTTCTTCAGCGGCACCCTTTCCCAGTACCGCTCACGCAGCCCGTCGCGGTTGATCGGATCGTCCGTCATGGTGTGGCCTCCGGGGCGCGCAGAAGGGTTCGGGCGCGGGCGCTGTCGGCATCCATCTGGGCGATCAGCGCGTCAAGGCTGTTGAACTTTTCCTCGCCGCGCAGGTATTCAACCAGCGCGACCGACAGATGGGTGCCGTACAGATCGCCCTTGAAATCGAACAGAAATGTTTCGATGTTCGGTTTGTTCAGCCCGAACATCGGCCGCACACCAATCGAACTGACCGCTGGATAGGTGCCCTTGAACGGGCCTGACAGAACATCGACCTTCACCGCATAAACCCCGAATTTGGGTGGGTGCAGCCCCTCGATGCTCATGTTGGCGGTGGGATAGCCCAGATCGCGGCCACGCTGGTCACCGCGGATCACCGCGCCCTCGATCCTGTGCAGATGGCCCAGCATGGCGGCGGCATCGCGCGGGCGTCCTTGCGACAGGGCCTCGCGGATCCGGGTGGATGAGACCGTGCCGGTTTCGGACTGAACCAGTG
>JAACVA010000239.1 GCA_009992615.1 Rhodobacterales bacterium | reverse complement strand
CGGTTGCCGAGACCCACGAAAAGAAATTCGCCCATCTGCGGCCGCGCTTCCGAAAGTTGCGCCGCCGCATTTCTGACCGTTATCCCGTCAGTCGGGTCAATCTCGACTGGAACTGAGGCCACGCCTCGCGACAGAGCATATTTCCATGGCACAACTTCTCATCGAACTCCTGTCGGAGGAAATTCCGGCCCGTATGCAGGCGCGCGCTGCGGCCGATCTGAAGCAGCGGCTGACCGACGGGTTGGTGACGGCGGGGCTGACCTATGCCTCGGCCGGGGCGTTCCACACGCCGCGCCGCCTTGCGCTGTCGGTCGAGGGGCTGCTGGACGCGGCGCCGCCCCAGCGCGAACAGCGTAAAGGCCCTCGTGTCGATGCGCCGGATGCCGCGATACAGGGGTTTTTGCGCTCTACCGGGCTGACCCGCGACCAGTTGCAGGTGCGCGACAACAAGAAGGGCCAGGTGTATATGGCCGTGATCGAAACGCCGGGCCGCCCTGCCGATGCCATTGTGGCCGAGGTTCTGGAACAGGTCGTGCGCAATTTCCCCTGGCCGAAATCCATGCGCTGGGGCGCGGGCGATCTGCGCTGGG
This sequence comes from Rhodobacterales bacterium, assembly GCA_009992615.1. Taxonomy (GTDB): domain Bacteria; phylum Pseudomonadota; class Alphaproteobacteria; order Rhodobacterales; family Rhodobacteraceae; genus Oceaniglobus. The sequence continues at coordinate 10,222 of JAACVA010000239.1, read as the reverse complement.
TGCGGCCATTGCAATCTATCCTGTGCGTCCTTTCGGATGAGGCCGGACATCGTGTGGTGGACCTGACCATCGACGGGATGGCGGCGGACAACGTGACGCGCGGCCACCGGTTTCTGGCGCCTGCGGAATTTTCTGTCACTGGATTTGATGATTATGCCGCGAAACTGCGGCGTGCCTTCGTGATCCTGTCGGCGTCCGAGCGGGCCGATCACATCTGGGCCGACGCCACCAACATGGCCTTTGCCCTGGGGCTTGAGGTGGTCGAGGATGCCGCATTGTTGGCCGAGGTGGCAGGGTTGGTCGAATGGCCGGTGGTGCTGATGGGCGAGATAGGTGCCGATTTCCTGCACCTGCCTCCCGAGGTTTTGCAAACCTCAATGCGGGAACATCAAAAGTTTTTCAGCGTCCGTGACCCGAAAACGGGGCAGATTGTTCGATTTGTGACAGTCGCCAATCGCACCACCGCCGACGGCGGCGCGACGATCCTGGCCGGCAATCAAAAGGTGCTGTCGGCCCGCCTGTCCGACGCCCGGTTCTTCTGGGACAACGATCTGCGGGTGGTGGAGAAATGCGGGCTGGACGGACTGGCCGCCGGACTGGCCGACGTTACCTTCCACAACAAGCTGGGCAGCCAGGCCGACCGGATCGCGCGGATCGAGGCACTGGCGCGCGAAATTGCGCCAATGGTCGGGGCCAAGCCCGATCAGGCCGCCGAGGCGGCGCGCCTGGCCAAGGCCGATCTGCAATCGGAAATGGTCGGAGAATTTCCAGAATTGCAGGGAATAATGGGCCGTTACTACGCTCAGGCGGCGGGCCATGACGACGGCGTGCCCGAAGCCTGCGAACAGCATTACAAACCGCTGGGGCCGGGGGATGCCGTGCCGCGCGTGCCGGTGTCAGTTGCCGTGGCTCTGGCAGACAAGATCGACACGCTTACGGGATTCTGGGTGATTGATGAAAAGCCGACGGGGTCGAAAGACCCGTATGCGCTGCGCCGGGCGGCCTTGGGGGTTATTCGGTTAATCATCACTGGTGGTTTTGCCGTCAAAATAACTGATCTTTTCATGAGCGGAATTCGCGCAAACCGTAAAGCTGTTGCTGATGTAAACGCGTCTTCAAGCGGCGAAATGACTGCTTATGACAGTGATCCTGCAATTACGGCCAGCGATGTCATTACCTTCCTCCACGACCGCCTCAAGGTCTACCTCCGTGACCAGGGCATCCGGCATGACATCATCGACGCCTGCCTTGCCATGCCCGGCAACGATGATCTGACCCTGCTGGTCAATCGTGCCACGGCGCTGTCGGAATTTCTGAAAACCGACGATGGCGAGAACCTGTTGCAGGGGTTCAAGCGGGCCAACAACATTCTGACCCAGGCCGAGGCGAAGGATGGCGTCGAATATTCCTTCGGCGCCGATGTGAAATTTTCTGAAACCGATGTGGAAAAGGCGCTGTTCGCGGCGCTCGACACGGCCGAGGCGGCCATTGCCCCCGCCATGCAGGCCGAGGATTTTTCTGCTGCCATGGCTGCCCTTGCTGCCCTGCGCGCGCCGCTTGACGCCTTCTTTGACGCGGTGCAGGTGAATGCCGACAGTCAGATCATCCGGCGCAACCGGCTCAACCTGCTCAGCCGCATCCGTGCGCTGTGTCTGGGCGTCGCCGATCTGACCCGCATCGAAGGATAGCGCGCGATGTAAGCCTTGCACGACAGTGCAGGGCGGCTATGCTGCGCCCGTCATCGGAGTGCCGCAGTGCAGAAACCTGTCGAACTGAAGCCCCACACCCAGATCACGCCGATCGCGTCGATTACCCTGGCGGCGCATGGTGGTCGGGCGAAATGCCTGCAACGGCTTATGCGCATGGATTTGCCGGTGCCGTGCACCGTCGCGCTCAGCTTTGAGGACGTGCGCCGCATCGCATCGGGCGAGGTTGCTGATCTTGGTCCCTTGCTGGACAGCTTGGGGCGGGACCGGCTTATGTCGGTGCGGCCTTCGGGCGAGGTGGCCGACTGGGGCGGGCCGGGGGCAATCCTGAACATCGGGATGAACGACGCGCAGCACGCCCGCCTGACAAAGCTGATCGGCGCGGCGGCGGCGGATGTGCTTTATATCAGATTTATCCAATCCTATGCGGTGCATGTTGCGCGTTTGGACCCAGATATGTTCGATATGTCCAAGCCTTGTGGCATTGAAACAATCCGCGCCCTGCTGAACCACTATGAAGGGGAACTGGACGAACCGTTTCCGCAGGATCCCGAACATCAGCTGTGCCATGTTCTGCGCTCGATGGCGCGCGCCTGGGAAGGTACGTCTGCCCGTCTGCTGCGTCAGGCCAAGGGGGCACCGGCCGAGGCGGGGCTGGGCCTTGTCGTGCAGGTGATGGCGCTGGGCGTCGGGGCGGGGCAGCGGGGCGAATTTGGATCAGGGGTGATCCAGTTTGTCAGCGGCACGACCGGTCAGCCACAGATCACCGGCCGCTATCTGAGCCAGAGCCAGGGGCGCGAGGCATTGGTGGCGGGCACCGGCGCCCTGTACCTGACATGTGATGCGCGTGGCCCCTCACTGCAAGATATATGCCCCGATATTTTTCAGCAGTTGCAAGTGTTTGGCGAAAGTTGCCGGCTTCATCTGCGGGAAGAGATGCAGATCGAATTCACCCTTGAGGCGGGCAAGTTGTATGTGCTGGACGCGGTCCGCGTGCCGCGCAATGCCCGCGCTGCGGTGCGCATCGCGGTGGCCCTTGCGCGTGACGGTATCATCCCCAAGGCCGAGGCGGTGCTGCGCGTCGATCCCACCGCATTGTCCGATCTGTTGCACCCCCAGGTCGATCCTGACGGGCCGCGCGACAGTTTTGCCCATGGCATCGCCGCCAGCCCCGGTGCGGCCACCGGGCGGCTGGTGTTCACCGCCCGCGCCGCACAGGCCAGCGCGGCACGGGAAGAACCCTGTGTACTGGTGCGGCGCGAAACCAAGCCTGACGATGTGCGCGGTATGCTGGCCGCCGCCGCCGTTCTGACCGAGCGGGGCGGGGCGACCAGCCATGCGGCGGTGATCGCCCGTGGCTTGGGCTTGCCTTGTGTTGTCGGCGCGTCGGGGATCAAGGTGGATGCTAAGGCGCGCATCCTGATCGGCGACCATGGCCGTGTGTTTCACGAAGGCGACATCGTGACGGTCGACGGCACACGCGGCGTCGCCCTCGTGGGTGCGGCGCGGCTTTTGGAACCGGCGCTTGACGATGCATTCCAGAGCCTTCTTGGCTGGGCCGACAGCCTGCGCGACATCGGCGTGCGGGCCAATGCCGATACCCGCGCCGAGGCCGAGATGGCACGACGCTTTGCCGCCGAGGGCATCGGCCTGTGCCGGACCGAGCATATGTTCTTTGACTCGGATCGTCTGACCGTGATGCGCGAAATGATCTTTGCCGAACGTCCCGAAGACCGCGCTGCTGCGCTCGAACGGCTATTGCCTGTGCAAAGGTCAGATTTCAAAGAGCTTTTCCAGATCATGGCAGGGCTGCCGGTCTGCATTCGGCTGCTGGACCCACCGTTGCACGAATTTCTGCCCGAAGGGCGCGAAGGAATGCTGGAACTGGCTGACGCGCTGAACCTGCCGATGGCAAAGGTTGTGGCGCGGGTTGAATCGTTGCGCGAGGTAAATCCGATGCTGGGGATGCGCGGCGTTCGGTTGGGTATTGCAGTGCCTGAGATCTATGACATGCAGGCGCGCGCGATTTTTGAGGCGGCGGTTGCCGTGGGCGGCGCCGTGGTGCCCGAAGTGATGATTCCGCTCGTCTCGGCGCGGCGCGAGGTCGAACTCATAAAATCGCGGGTCGATGCTGTGGCGGCGGCGGTGCGGGCCGAATCCGGCGTGGCCTTTGCCTATCGTCTGGGGGTCATGGTTGAAACCCCGCGCGCGGCGCTTCGGGCGGGGGAAATTGCCGAGACGGTATCGTTTTTGTCTTTTGGCACCAACGATCTCACACAGATGACCTATGGCCTGTCGCGCGATGATGCGGGGCGTTTCATGGCGGCCTATGTCAAACAGGGCGTGTTTGTCGAAGATCCGTTCCTGCGGCTGGACATTGATGGCGTGGGCGAGTTGCTGACGATCGGTGCCAATCGTGGGCGGGCGGCGCATCCGGGCATTGTTCTTTCGGTGTGCGGTGAACACGGCGGGGATCCGGCCAGCATCGCCTTTTGCCGCGCGGCGGGATTTGACTATGTGTCTTGTTCGCCTTTTCGGGTGCCCATGGCGCGACTGGCCGCCGCCCATCTGGCAATTCGCGATGCGACTGGCCCAGTCGCGGATGGGTTTGACCCGCCGGTCTGACGATACCTCGAAAGTGAGCGTACACAGGAAATTACACCCGATGATTTCCAAAATCGTAGTGTTTAATTGGACGATGAAAGCATTTCATTTTTAGGAATCAAGCACCGCGGCCGAACCCAGACACTGCGATGGAAGACCCCGGCAGAAGCTATGACCGATGACCGCGCGGCCATCAAATCAACCGTCTCACTTCAAACGTGAATCCAATAAACCTGCCACAACGGTCATAAGTTCTGGCTGCCGCTTTTCGGATCAGGGTCTTGAGTTTGACGGCAGGTTGGAGCGGAAGATAAGTGTCCAGTGGACGGTTTTCCCCGAACAACGCAACCATTCGCCAATGTGTTTCAACTGGGTGGCGGCCTTCGGATTCTTGTGGGTACTGAGGCTGTCGAGGATGGTCACGTCACCCTTTTGCAGGGTCGGTGCCAGTTGGGTTTCGATACCGCGGTCGAAGAACTTGCGGTTCATCGCGCCGCCGATCACCCAAGGCGCATCGTGCCGGTCATGGCGTAGGGCAGCGATGGAGGTTTGCGTCTGCCAATGACCGAAAGGGGCGTGATTGACGAGCCGCGCCCCGCTGGGCGCCCATCCGGTGGTCTTGGCGATGTTGGTCTTGTGGGACGCTTCGTCGAAAATTCCAAGTCTTTGCAGCATATTGCGCATGAAAGGCTGCCTGTGACCGATCCAGACATGGCGGGCCGCCGCGACATCAGGCCGCTTATGCTCGACAGCGCAGGCAGCGCCAGACCGAGACGCGGGGGACCTCGACCCCAAGCCCTTTGCGCAGCTCGGCCACCGGCTCGTCAAGGGTCAGGTCGCGCCTTTTCGTGGTCCGCCGCCCGTTCCAGCCCACCACGCCAGCCAGACGCCGTGACCGCCGCCGTTGCCGTGTGGCTTGGCTTCCAGCGCATCCGTCTAGCGCTTCAGGATGACCATGTCGTTCACAAGCTTGACCGAAACCCGGAACTGCGCCGTTGCCGCCCGGTTCGTATGACCTTTCTCAAGGTAATCCCGACTCGCAACGGCCGCAACCTGCTCCGGCCAGACACTTCTTCAACACGCTGATTTCATCATCTACCGCTAGACTTTTGGTAGGCCCGGCAGGACTTGAACCCGCAACCAAAGCGTTATGAGCGCTCTGCTCTAACCAGTTGAGCTACAGGCCCCTTATCTGCGTTGGATAGCAGAGCAGGCGCACGGGTCAAGACATGAACGCGCTTGATCCGGCGTTTGCGTCAGGGATACGATGCCGGCTGAATGTGCCGACCACGGTGCAGCAGCATCCGAAAAAACAACGATACCTGTGGTGGCCGAACGCCCACTGGCCGCCGCCGCCAGAGCAGGCCTGACCCACATTGCGCCCTGCATATCGGTGCAATGTGATGCATGGCGGTCCAACTGCGTTGCACCAACCTGTCATATCGTCTAAGGCCCGGCGAGATCACAGGGGACGAAGACATGACGTCAGGCAAAAGCGGGCTGACCTATGCGGCGGCGGGCGTGGACATAGACGCGGGCAACGCCCTGGTCGAGCGGATCAAACCGGCGGCGAAATCCACCGACCGCCCCGGCGTGATGGCGGGGCTGGGCGGGTTTGGTGGGCTGTTCGACCTGAAGGCGGCGGGATATGACGATCCGGTGCTGGTGGCGGCGACAGATGGGGTGGGCACAAAGCTGCGCATTGCGATCGACACCGGCCTCGTCTCGGGCGTGGGCGTTGATCTGGTGGCGATGTGTGTCAACGATCTGATCTGTCAGGGTGCCGAGCCTTTGTTTTTTCTCGACTATTTTGCTACGGCCAAGCTGGATGTTGACGGCGCAGCGCAGGTAATCGAGGGCATCGCGCGGGGCTGCGCGCAATCGGGCTGCGCCTTGATTGGCGGTGAGACGGCGGAAATGCCGGGCATGTACCATGGTGGCGATTTCGATCTGGCGGGGTTTGCCGTGGGAGCGATGGAGCGGGGCAAGGCGTTGCCCGCAGATGTGCGGGTTGGCGATCACCTGTTGGGGCTGGCCTCAAACGGGGTGCATTCCAACGGTTTTTCTCTGGTGCGCCGGATTGTTGATCGTTCGGGGCTTGGCTGGGATGCGCCTTGCCCCTGGGCCGAGGGCACGCTGGGCGCTGCGTTGTTGACGCCGACGCGGCTGTATGTGCGGCCGGTGCTGGCGGCAATCCGCACCGGGGGGGTGCATGGCGCCGCGCATATCACCGGCGGCGGCCTTACGGAAAACGTGCCGCGTGTCTTGCCCGAAGGGTTGGGTGTCGAGATTGATCTCGACAGTTGGGTACTGCCCGGCGTGTTCGGCTGGCTGGCGCAGCAGGGGGGCATTGCGCCTGACGAAATGCTCAAGACCTTCAACTGCGGCATCGGAATGGTTCTCGTGGTTGAAGCAGGCCGGGCGGTTGCCCTGGCCGATGATCTGCGCGCGGCGGGTGAGACTGTGTGCAATCTCGGCGAGGTCAGTGATGGGCCGGGCGTGCGCTTTTGCGGCAGTCTGGCGTGACACGTCGGGTTGCGATCCTGCTGTCGGGGGGCGGTTCCAACATGGTGGCGCTGGTGCGCAGTATGCTGGAGGGCGATCATGCGGCGCGCCCGGTTCTTGTCTTGTCCAACCGCCCCGACGCAGGCGGGCTGGCGCGGGCCGCTGAACTGGGCGTGCCCACCGCTGTTGTGGATCACCGACCGTTTCACGGCAACCGCGCCGCGTTCGAGGATGCGGTGCACGATCGGCTGATCGCGGCGGGGGCCGAGATTTTGTGTCTGGCCGGGTTCATGCGCATCCTCACGCCGGGGTTCATCGACCGTTGGTCGGGGCGGATGCTGAACACCCATCCGTCGCTTTTGCCGCTTTACAAGGGGCTGCACACCCATGCCCGCGCCATCGCTGCGGGCGATGCCGAGGCGGGGTGCACCGTGCACGAGGTGACGGCAGAATTGGACGATGGCCCGATTCGCGGGCAGGCGCGGGTGCCGGTTTTGCCCGGTGACACCGAACAGACGCTGGCGGCGCGGGTCCTCGAGGCCGAGCATCGGTTGTATCCCGCTGTGCTGCGCCGTTTTGCCAAGGGTGATCTTGCGCCGATCCTGATGACCTGAGGCTTTCCTTTTGCCGCGCGATTGCCTATCACATCGCTTAGCCGGGGCAAGAGAACGGACAAAGATCACCCCAATGATCACCATAACAACCACCGAGGCGCTGCAAGGGTTCTGCACCCGCGCACGCGCACATCCCTATGTCACGCTGGACACCGAGTTTCTGCGCGAACGCACCTATTATTCCAAGCTGTGCCTGATCCAGATGGCCGTGCCCGGCGACGCCGATGAGGACGCGGTTCTGGTCGATCCGCTGGTCGACGGGCTGTCGTTGGAACCGCTTTACGATCTGTTCCGCGACACCAGCGTCGTGAAGGTGTTTCACGCCGCCCGGCAGGATCTTGAAATCTTCTTTGTCGAAGGCGATGTTTTTCCGCAACCTTTGTTTGACACCCAGGTTGCGGCGATGGTCTGTGGCTTTGGCGAACAGGTCGGCTATGAAACGCTGGTGCGCAAGATTGCCCATGAAGGGGTGGACAAGACATCGCGTTTTACCGACTGGTCGCGCCGGCCTTTGACGGATGCGCAAAAGATCTATGCCTTGGCGGATGTGACGCATCTGCGCGACGTTTACGAATATCTGGCGCGCGACCTGAAGAAATCGGGCCGCCAGGAGTGGGTCGAGGAAGAATTGGCGGTGCTGACCGATCCGGCCACCTATACCGTCGTGCCGCAAGAGGCGTGGCGCCGGGTGAAAACGCGCACCAATTCGGGCCGCTTCATGGCGATCGTGAAAGAGCTGGCGCAGTTCCGTGAAACCTTTGCGCGTGATGCGAACATCCCGCGCGGCCGGGTTTACAAGGATGACGCGCTGTTGGAACTGGCCTCGACCAAGCCGGTAAATCTGGTGGATCTGGGCCGCTCGCGCCTGTTGCTGCGTGAAGCGCGCAAGGGCGACATCGCCGAGGGTATCCTTGCCGCAGTATCCGCCGGGCTGGCCGCCGATCCGAAAACCTTTCCCAAGCCGGACACGTCGCGCGACAACCTTCAGATCAACCCGGCGATTGCCGATATGCTGCGGGTGTTGCTGAAGGCCAAGTCGGAAACGGCGGGCGTGGCAAGCAAGTTGATTGCGACATCGGCCGATCTGGATGCCATCGCCGGGGGCGAGCGTGATGTCGTCGCATTGCGCGGTTGGCGGCGCAAGGTTTTTGGCGATGATGCGCTGCGCCTGTGCAACGGCGAGGTGGGTCTTGTCGCGCGTGGCCAAACGGTGGACGTTTTTGAAATCTGAGGCGGCGCTGGCCGCCGGGGTCAGCGGCGGACGGCGCGGGTGTTACGCTGGGCGATCACGCGGATTTCGCGGACTTCGGCCAGCTTTTGATTTGAAATGAACAGGCCTACCACCACCTCGCGCGACCGGACGGTGGACACGCGGGTAGGGGTCAGAGGTGGGCGAATGCGGAAGTGGTATTCCAGAACGCCGTTCACCGGCTCACCATCGCTGAGCGACACCAGTTCACCGTCGTAATAGCCCTGTTCCACCGGCAGGCCGGTTGCCCGGATGATTGCCCCCCCCGGCGTGCGCTCGATCTGCAATTCAGTCACCTGATCGACCATGCGGCGGCGGTCTGCCTCGGCGATGGCATAGCCGCTTTCAGGCTCCAGCGTCGCGGTTGAGCGGCTGTTGCCGAACCAGTTGAACGGATTCAACCGTGACTCGGCCACGCGCCCACAGCCGGCCAACGTGCCCAGGATCAGAACCGTTGCAATCAACGCCCGTGTCATGGCCAATTCTCCCACATCATTGTTATCGGGTTAGCCGAAAGCGGACCGGTTGAAAAGCCTTGTCCCCACCGCCCACAGCGCTATCCCTGACGCATGACAATTGGGGGAACGCCATGGCCACCGCCGCCTTTGAAGAAATTGCCGAAACCTTCGAATTCCTTGACGATTGGGAAGATCGCTATCGCCATGTCATCGAGATCGGGCGCGCCCTGCCACCTCTGGATGACGCGTTGAAAGTTCCGGCCACCAAGGTTGAAGGCTGTGCCAGCCAGGTCTGGCTGGTGCCCCGTGTCGAACAGGGCGTCCTGACATTCGAGGGCGACAGCGACGCGATGATCGTCAAGGGGCTGATCGCCGTGTTGCGTGCGCTGTATTCTGGCCTGCCGCTGGATCAGGTGACGCGCGTTGATGCGGTGGCCGAGCTGGGGCGGCTGGGCCTGAACGACCATTTGTCAGCCCAACGCAGCAACGGCCTGCGTGCCATGGTCGAACGCCTGCGCTCGATTGCGGTCCAGAACAACGGCTGAAGGCAGGGTTTATGGCCGGGGCGCGCCCATCAGCTGTTCGGGCAGCCAGGTGGCCAGCCCCGGAAACACCACCATCACGATCACCATCAACACCATGATCGCAAACATCGGCAGGGCGGTCTTGGCGATATAGGTGATGTCGTGTTTCGTCATGCCTTGCAGCACGAACAGGTTGAACCCGATGGGCGGTGTGATCTGCGCCATTTCCACCACGACCACAATGAAGATGCCGAACCAGATCAGATCAATTCCCGCCGCGCGGATCATCGGCTCGATGATCGCCATGGTCAGGACCACCGCCGAGATGCCATCGAGGAACATGCCGACGATGATGTAAAACACCGTCAGCGCCGCGATCAGGGCGATCGGCGACAGGTTGAACTGAGCGATCCAGCCGGCCAGCGCCCTTGGCAACCCGGTGAACCCCATGGACAGCGACAGGAACGCCGCCCCCATCAGGATCAGCGCGATCATTGCGCTGGTGCGGGTGGCGCCCAGCAGTGATTCGGTAAAGGTTTCGCGGTTCAGCGACCCCTGAAGT